>NZ_JBWJVK010000019.1:0-72626 GCF_056428945.1 Flavobacterium sp. GNP010
AGGACTTTTTACTATAACTATCCTTAGAATAATTAGCGTTTCAAAAGGGATAAAAAAATACTAAGTAACAGTTTGGATTATTTTGTAGTTTTTTGGTTTTATTTAAAATGGAGTATTATGATTTATCACTTAACGATTTGAATTTAATAAGACATCTACGAAAAAGTCGTGAGACTTTTATTAGATTTACGTATAACAAGAACATATAAGAAAAGGTCGAAGTCGGGAGACTTCGCCGAGCGGGGTAAAACCTGGAACTACTGAGTTATCGTAAAGTTTTAAGAAAGAATATCAAGAGGATGTAGTGTCCTCTTTTTTTATGAATTAATTTTAAGGTTGTTTTTTCTTAAAGATAAACATAACATAAAATTTATTTTTTTATTTCAAAAAGTAAAGTATATTTGTCTTTTAATCTAGTTCGTTGTTCTTTATGGAAAACAAACTGTAACCGATAAACTTTATGGAACCAAAAATGAAACAAGAAGGCGATATCGCAAAAATTGATAAATTCACCAGTTATTTATTGCCTAATAAGTTTAAAATTGTTGGGCTGGTAATTGTTACTCTTTCGATTTTGTCAATTGTTACTTCAAGTAAAAACTATCTATTGGACGATATATATCACGATTTATTCGAGAGAATAGCTTTGTCAGGAATGGTTTTTGGAACACTTATTATTTCGATTTCAAGAGAAAAAATAGAAGATGAGTTAATTGCAAAAATCCGTATGCAATCGTTCCATTATGCTGTTTTGGGAACAGTACTATTTTATTTAGCAATTCCATTTGTGCATTTTACAATTAAAGTACTATTATCTGATATGCCTACAATTGAAGGGAGTAAAGATGTTTCTGTTTTGGGAGTTTTACTTATGATGCAAATTCTAACTTTCAAAAAGTTAAAAAAAGCCTATTATGAAGAATAGACTCAAGGTAGAACGCGCCATTTTGAATGTAACCCAAGAGGAATTAGCTGAAAAAATAGGCGTTTCGAGGCAAACTATCAATTCTATCGAGACCAATCGATTTGTGCCTTCAACCGTTTTAGCCCTAAAATTATCAAAATTGTTTGGCAAACCAGTAAATGATTTTTTTGAATTAGAAGGGGATGAATAAATGTGTTTTGTCTCTTTGACAAAATCCCGATAGATGATTTTGGCTTAAAGCGTAACTTTCGACCTACGACTTTCAACTTTCGACTTTAATTTATTACTTTCGCACTTCGATTAAAGAAAAGGATAAAATGAGCACAAAATTTACTGAATACAAAGGACTTGACTTGCCAACTGTAGCATCAGAAGTACTAGATTTTTGGAAGAAAGAAAATATATTTGAGAGAAGTGTAACCACTCGCGAAGGAAGTACTCCGTTTGTATTTTTTGAAGGGCCACCTTCAGCAAATGGATTACCTGGAATACATCACGTGATGGCGCGTGCCATTAAAGATATTTTTTGTCGATATAAAACGCAAAAAGGGTTCCAAGTTAAGCGTAAAGCGGGCTGGGACACCCACGGTTTACCTGTAGAATTAGGTACCGAAAAGGAATTAGGAATTACAAAAGAAGATATAGGTAAAACGATTACCATCGAAGAATACAACGAAGCGTGTAAAAAAACCGTGATGCGTTATACCGATGTGTGGAATGATTTGACCGAAAAAATGGGCTACTGGGTTGATATGGAAGATCCGTATGTGACCTATAAATCCAAATACATGGAAACCGTTTGGTGGATTTTGAAACAAATCTACAACAAGGATTTGATGTACAAAGGCTACACCATTCAGCCGTATTCTCCAAAAGCAGGAACAGGATTGTCGTCGCATGAAGTAAATCAGCCTGGAAGTTACCGTGATGTTACGGATACAACTGTTGTAGCACAATTTAAAGTTCTTGAAGAAAGCCTGTCAGATTTGCAACGCATTTTTGGAATAGGACATCTTTTTGAAGATACTTTTTTCTTAGCATGGACCACTACACCGTGGACTTTACCAAGTAATACCGCGCTTACCGTAGGTTCGAAAATTGACTATGTTGTAGTAAGTACCTACAATCAATATACTTTTAAACCTGTCAATGTAATTTTAGCAAAAGCATTGGTAAACAAACAATTTGCTGGAAAATATACAGAAGTACAAGAGGAAAGCGAATTGTTGAATTACAAAGAAGACGATAAAAAAATCCCATTCTTTATAACTGCAACTTGCAAAGGCGCCGATTTAGTAAACATCCAGTACGAACAATTAATGCCATTGGTATTGCCGTATCAAAATGCCGAAAATGCTTTTAGAGTAATTTTAGGAGATTTTGTTACTACCGAAGATGGTACTGGAATTGTTCATACTTCGCCAACTTTTGGTGCCGATGATGCGAAAGTAGCCAAAGAAGCTACACCAGAAATCCCGCCGATGTTGGTTCTTGACGAGAATGGAACTCCGGTTCCGTTAGTAGACTTGCAGGGAAAATTTGTTAAAGGACTTGGCGGTCTTTCAGGCAAATACGTTAAAAACGAATATTATAATGAAGGCGAAGCACCAGAGCGTTCTGTAGACGTTGAAATTGCTATTCAGTTAAAAGAAGAAAACAAAGCTTTTAAAGTAGAAAAATATGTGCACAGTTACCCACATTGTTGGAGAACAGACAAGCCAATTTTATACTATCCTTTAGATTCGTGGTTTATAAAAATTTCGGAAGTTAAAGACAGAATGTTCGATTTAAACGAAACCATCAACTGGAAGCCAAAAGCGACTGGTGAAGGACGTTTTGGAAATTGGTTGAAAAATGCCAATGACTGGAATTTATCGCGATCCAGATTCTGGGGAATTCCATTGCCTATCTGGAGAACCGAAGACAACCAAGAAGAAATCTTGATCGGTTCAGTAGAAGAATTATACAGCGAAATTGAAAAATCGATTGCAGCAGGTTTCCAATTAACAAATCCTTTCCAAGGGTTTGAAATAGGGAATATGGCCGAATCCAATTATGATTTAGTTGATTTGCATAAAAATGTTGTTGATGAAATCACCTTGGTTTCTGCCTCTGGCAAACCAATGAAACGTGAAGCTGATTTGATTGATGTTTGGTTTGATTCCGGTTCTATGCCGTATGCACAATGGCATTATCCTTTTGAAAACAAAGATAAAATTGACGAAAACAAAGATTTTCCAGCTGATTTTATTGCGGAAGGTGTCGATCAAACCCGTGGATGGTTTTATACCTTGCACGCTATTGGTACTTTAGTTTTTGACAAAGTAGCCTATAAAAATGTAGTTTCAAACGGACTGGTTTTAGACAAAAACGGACAAAAAATGTCCAAGCGTCTAGGGAATGCCGCAGATCCTTTTGAGACCTTAAAAGAATATGGTCCTGATGCAACGCGCTGGTATATGATATCGAACGCGAATCCTTGGGACAACTTGAAATTTGACTTAGAAGGAATTGCTGAGGTGCGCAGAAAATTCTTTGGAACTTTATACAACACCTATTCGTTCTTTAGTTTGTATGCCAATATTGATGGTTTTAAGTACGAGGAAGGCGAAATTCCAGTAAACGAAAGACCTGAAATAGACCAGTGGATTATCTCAGAGTTGAACACCTTGATTAAAGAGGTAGATGGTTTTTATGCTGATTATGAACCAACGAAAGCAGCTCGTGCAATCTCTGAATTTGTACAGGAAAACTTGAGTAACTGGTACGTTCGTTTGTGTAGAAGACGCTTCTGGAAAGGAGAATATGCGCAGGACAAAATCGCGGCTTACCAAACTTTATATACCTGTTTGTTAACCATAAGTAAACTTGGTGCGCCAATCGCTCCGTTCTTCATGGACAAACTTTACAGAGACTTAACGGTAGCAACACAGACTGAAAAATTTGACAGTGTACATTTGGCGAAGTTTCCAATTTCGGTTGAAAACTATGTTAATAAAATACTAGAGAGCAAAATGCAGAAAGCACAGACCATTTCATCATTGGTTTTATCACTCCGTAAAAAGGAAATGATAAAGGTACGCCAACCGTTGCAAAAGGTAATGATTCCAGTACTTGACGACAATCAGAGGGTGGAAATTGAAGCTATTTCTGACTTGATAAAAGCAGAGGTAAACGTGAAAGAAATCGTACTTTTGGATGATGCTTCAGGTGTTTTAGTGAAACAAATTAAGCCTAATTTTAAGACGCTAGGACCTCGATTTGGAAAAGATATGGGTCTGATTTCTAAGGAAATACAAGGGTTTTCAAAAGAGCAAATCAGTCAGTTAGATAAGGAAGGAAGCTTGAATGTAGTTATTGCTGGAAATAACGTACTTTTAACATTAGAAGATGTAGAAATAACATCACAAGATATTGAGGGATGGTTGGTAGCCAACTCAAACGGAATAACGGTTGCGCTTGATATTACGATTTCATCAGCATTAAAACAAGAGGGAATTGCCAGAGAATTAGTAAATAGAATTCAGAATATCCGTAAAGATTCTGGATTTGAAGTTACTGATAAAATTAAAGTTCAGTTGAAAAGAAATGGAATTTTAGAAGAGGCGATTCTTGTAAACGAAGCGTATATTAAATCAGAAACATTAACCAGTGATTTGGTTTTTGTTGATGCACTAGAAAACGGTACGGAAATTGAATTTGATGAAATAAAAACAATGATTTTAATTTCAAAATAAAAAAAAATGGTAGATGAAGCTACAAAATACTCCGAAGCTGATTTAGCGGAGTTCAAGGAAATAATACTCAATAAAATTCAAAAAGCGCAATTAGATCTAGATTTAATAAAAAGTGCTTATATGAATGACTTAAATAACGGGACAGATGATACTTCCCCAACATTTAAAGCCTTTGAGGAAGGAAGTGAAACCATGTCTAAAGAAGCAAACTCACAACTGGCGATTCGTCAAGAAAAGTTTATTCGTGATTTGAAAAACGCACTTTTCCGTGTAGAAAACAAAACGTATGGCGTTTGTAAAGTTACGGGTAAATTAATAGGGAAAGAAAGATTGAAAATTGTTCCTCATGCAACCATGAGTATCGAAGCAAAGAATTTACAGCGTTAAGACGTTTTAAATCACATACAGGATTCCGAATTCCAATAATTGCTTATTAAATTATTGGGATTTGGAATTTTATTTTTTTATTTACCTATTTTTACGCTTTTAAAATTTACATAATGACATTACGAAAAGCATACCTCCTTATTTTTATCTTACTGCTTGTTGACCAAGTCTCTAAAATTTATATTAAAACTAATTTTATTTTAGGGGAAGAAGTTGAAGTGTTTAATTGGTTCAAAGTCTTGTTCATCGAAAATGAAGGAATGGCTTGGGGAGTTCAAATTCCTGGGACGTACGGTAAATTATTTTTGACTCTTTTTAGAATCGCTGCAGTTGCTGGAATAGGGTATTGGTTGTGGGATTCAGTAAAAAAGAAGAGCTCTGATTATTTAATTGTTGCTATTTCGCTGATTCTTGTAGGTGCTTTTGGGAACATAATTGATTCTGTTTTTTATGGAGTTATCTTTGATGACAGTCAGCAACAATTAGCGACTTTGTTTTCAGATCAGCCTTACGGGACTTGGTTTCACGGAAAAGTAGTTGACATGCTTTATTTTCCTTTTTGGCACGGAACCCTACCAACTTGGTTGCCTATTTGGGGCGGAAAAGAATTTACTTTTTTTAATGCGATTTTTAATGTTGCCGATATGGCAATATCTACAGGAGTAGGAATCTTGATTTTTTTCAACAAAAAAGCATTTCATCAACAATAAATTTAAAGTAATTATCTAATAAAAAAGACCTGTTCAAATCACGAACAGGTCTTTTGCATTTAGAAACTTATTTATTTTGTCCTGGTGCGTATCGTTTAGCGCTTTTCCCACCATATATTTTTTTGGCTTGACCTGGAGGAAGTTTTTTTGCTTTATAGGTAGTTTGTCTAGTTCCAGTGTGAATAGTACAACCTGAAAAAGAAACGGCAAGGAGTAAAACCAAGATGATTACCACTGATTTTGAATTTTTGAATATTTGCATGATTTAGCTAAAATTTATTTGTAAAAATACAGATTTAAAATGAAAGCGGATAAAATTCACATCTAGTTTTAGAAATATGATTTCAACAACACTTTTAAAACACCGGTAATTATATCTTTAAAATTTAAATAAGGAAATTCAAATAGCTTCAAATTCCTTGTATGGTAATTCAAAATGATAGAGACGTTTTTCAAATAGTGAAAGGGGTTCTCAACTGCAATTAAAAGACTAATTTACTACATAAAAAAAATAAAAAAGGTCATTCATCGATTAAATTGGTATTTAAATCGATTTTTTATTATGTTTGCATACTAATTTTGAGGCAGTTAAGTATAAACAGTACAATTGTGTTCCGAATTAAATCAACATAATTAAAGCCTTATGAAATTTAGTTTATTTTATTTATTCCTATTTACTACTGCTATTTCTTTGAACAGTTGCTCTACAGATTCAACAAATTCAACCGATACAGAATTATCTGCTTTACTCGATGAGAACTTCATTTATAATGAAATTGAATTAGAGGAAATGAAATTAATCAATGCACATCGCGTGAGTATTGGTTTGAAAGTTTTGCAAAAAATAAATTATATTTCAAAAAAAGCTGAAGAACACAATTATTATATGATTGCTAATAATGCAATTAGTCATGATGGGTTTGTGGCCAGATCAGAGAGTATTACAAAAGCAGTTGGTGCAAAAAGTGTTAGTGAAAATCTCGCGTATAATTATGCTACTGCTCAGGAAGCCCTTACTGCTTGGTTAAATAGTCCAACTCATAAAGTAACAATTGAAGGGGATTTTACTCATTTTGGAATTGCAGTACGAGAAAACACTACAACAGGAAAAAAATATTACACTAACATTTTTGTAAAAATCTAATACTTTTAAAGTCTTATAATTAGAATTTATAAATTGACTCAGGCGTAACGCAATAATCCAATTGTACGTCGCCTTTAAAAATACCATCAATCAATTCCTCAGGTTCAAAAAAGGATAGGCCAATTTTTACCACATCGGGTTTGCATTGGGATAAAAAAATGTCATAAAAACCTTTGCCATAACCTACACGATGTCCTTTTTTGTCGAAAGCCAAAAGAGGTACAAAAACTACATCAATTTTATGTGAGGGAACTTCAATGCCATCTACAGGTTCGGGAATGTTGTATTCGTTTTTCTTGATTTTAGTATTATCAGTTAATAAAAAATGAGTCATTTTTCGGGTTTCAAAATCGGCCTTTGAAACGATAATTTCTTTGTCTTTTCCGGATAGTAAGTGCAAAATAAATTCGGTATTTACCTCTTTTTGTTCTGTAATAGGCAAGAAAATATGGAAATACGTGTTTTCCCAAATAGGAAGTGTCAGTATTTTATTGGCTACAGCCAAACTCTTTTCCTCAATATCAGTATCAGAAAGTAAGTGCCGCAACCTTTTGTATTCCTGTCGCAATTCAGTTTTATTCTTCATCTTCTCCATTAGTATTAGATAAGTGGTAAATAGCATCTCCTTCGTAAACAATCGGGGAATGGTTCGCGTTGATCACGTAACCGTCATTTGGTGCTTTCACTTTTCGTTCAAATTTTCCGTAAGGATCGGTAATGATTGCTAATACAGTTCCCTTTTTTACAAAAGTACCAATTGTATTATAGTCGTGCAATAATCCTGAACATTTGGCTCTAATCCAGCCCGATTTTTCAATATAAATTGATGGTGAATTTGGTTTAGATATCGTGTGTTTAGGGTCTAACATCTCAAGATGGGCTAGGATTCGTTTAGCACCATTTACGCCTTCATCAGCAACAGCATTATTGATGTCTAATGATTTACCGCCTTCAAAAAGCAGCATTTTCACATTCATACGTTCGCTCGAATTCCTAAAAGAGCCTATGATATTTCTAGAATACAAAGTGAATGGCGCATTAAAAACATCGGCCAAAAGTTTTAACTCTGGATTGCTAGGTGAAATTCGTATTTGTGGTGCATTAAAACGGCTGGCACCGCCGGCATGAAAATCGACTGCGTAATTTACAATGGGCATAATTTCACTTAAAATATGAAAGGCAAATCGGCTTGCCAAAGATCCAGTTTTGCTTCCCGGAAAAACCCGATTCAAGTCCCGACCATCTGGAAATTCTCGAGATTTATTGACAAATCCATATACGTTGATGATAGGGATACAAATAATAGTACCTTTTTTTGGTCGGTTTATTTTCTTGCTGATCAATTGCCGAATAATTTCGACTCCATTAATTTCATCGCCATGAATACCTGCTGAAAAAAGCACCACAGGACCATCAATTTTAGATCGTCTTACAATAACAGGAATGTTCAATTTTGTAGTGGTGTGTAGTCGCGCAATCTCTACATTGATGGTTTTGCTTTCACCTGGAATAATGCTTTCGCCGAAAATTACGATCGGTGTGTTCTTGGTTTTTATCATAGGTTCTTGAAAAGATAAAAATAAGGATAATAAGGTACTAGGAACTAAAATTCTAGAAAAAATTTATCACAAAGAATTCGAGAGTATTGATTTGTATTTCGTGATTTTTGAGATTAACTTTGTTTCATGAATCCAACTGCTTTAGCCCTTCAAATCCAGACCTTGCCAGACAATCCTGGTGTGTACCAATATTACGACAAGGAAGGCAAAATTTTGTATGTAGGAAAGGCTAAGAATTTAAAGAAAAGAGTTTCTTCGTATTTCAATAAAATTCACGATACGGCCAAAACCAATGTATTGGTCAAGAAAATTGTAACCATCAAACACATTGTAGTTCCAACGGAGACTGATGCGCTTTTATTGGAAAACAATTTGATAAAAACAATGCAACCCCGTTATAATGTGTTGCTACGTGACGACAAGAGTTATCCGTGGTTGTGCATCAAGAAAGAACCTTTTCCACGCATATTTGCTACTCGAAGAATGGTCAAAGACGGATCGGAATATTTTGGTCCCTACACTAGTTTTAAGACGGTTTCTACCATATTAGAATTAATAAAAGAATTGTATCCACTACGTACGTGCAACTATGATTTAAGTAAGAGCAATATCGATAGTGGAAAATTTAAGGTGTGTCTCGAATACCATATTGGAAATTGCATGGGGCCTTGTGAAGGACATGAAACCATAGAAAATTACCAAAAGCAAGTCGATGCGATTCGCGAAATTCTGAAAGGAAATTTCAAAGAAAGCATGAAGGATTTTAAGCGTGTCATGACGGATCTGGCACTGAACATGCATTTTGAAGAAGCTCAAAAAATCAAAGAGAAAATTGAAATTTTGGAGAATTACCAGTCCCGTTCTACGATTGTCAACCCGAAAATTACCAATATCGACGTGTTTTCAATCGTATCCGATGAAAGTGCAGCCTATGTCAACTTCTTGCAAATTTCCCACGGTTCCATCATTCGATCCCACACTATGGAAATCAAAAAAAAGCTCGACGAAACCGATGAGGAATTACTAGAACTTGCTATTATTGAGTTGCGCGAACGTTTTCAATTACTGTCCCGTGAGGTAATTGTTCCCTTTCACGTAGACTTGGGCGAAAATATAAAAATTACCGTTCCTCAATTGGGAGATAAAAAGCAAATTCTAGATTTGTCTGTTCGTAACGCTAAGTTTTACCGCATCGAGCAGCTAAAGCAATTGCAAATTGTAGATCCAGATCGCCATACTAAAAGGATTATGGCGCAAATGCAAAAAGACTTGCGTTTGCCCGTAGAGCCTAGGCACATTGAGTGTTTTGACAACTCGAATATTCAGGGGACCAATCCTGTTGCGGCTTGTGTGGTATTTAAGGATGGAAAACCAAGTAAGAAAGACTACCGCCACTTTAATATAAAAACAGTCGAAGGGCCAGATGATTTTGCTTCGATGACCGAAGTAGTTTACAGAAGATACAAAAGGTTGCTGGATGAAAACCAACCCTTGCCCAATCTAATCATCATTGATGGTGGAAAAGGACAATTATCATCGGCGTTAAAAAGTATTGATGAATTGGGATTGCGAGGTAAAATAGCCATTATAGGCATTGCCAAAAGGCTCGAAGAGCTTTTTTATCCCGGAGATTCAATCCCGCTGTATTTAGATAAAAAATCCGAAACTCTTAAAGTTATACAGCAACTGCGAAACGAGGCGCACCGTTTTGGGATCACACATCACCGCGATCAGCGGAGCAAAGCAGCACTTAATTCCTCGATAGAATCGATTCCGGGAATTGGAGAAAAAACCATGCTTACTTTAATTCAGCACTTTAAAAGTGTTAAAAGATTGAAATTAGCAACAGAAAAGGAAATTTCGGACGTTATAGGTAGTTCTAAAGCCAAAAAAATTGTCGAATTTTACAATACAAACTAGTTTTTTTATGCGCCTATTCCAGCTGTCCGTTTCATGCTTTCTGCAAACCCTTTTTTTTTCTATTAAAAAAAAAGGAGCTTCTTGGGTCGCTCTTTTTTTTCAAGAAAAAATAAAGGGTTTGCCATCAAGGCATTTCACTTCCATCTGGGGCATTAGACTATCTTCAAAAGTGCTATTTCCTACTTTTCTGGTTTATCTATTCTCATTTATCTTTCTTACGCAAAACACCTTGGCACAGGAACAAAAAAAGCCCAAAATAGGGTTGGTCTTAAGTGGCGGTGGTGCAAAAGGATTTGCTCATATTGGCGTTTTAAAAGTTTTAGAAGAAGCTGGAGTCCAGATTGATTACATAGGAGGAACCAGTATGGGTGCTGTTGTGGGTGGACTTTACGCATCTGGGTACAACGCCAGTCAAATTGATTCTATTTTTCAAACAACTAATTTTGATGAGTTGCTAAACGATTTTATTCCACGTTCTTCAAAGAATTTTTATGAACGTAGAAATGAGGCGCTGTATGCCCTCGTTTTGCCTTTTAATAAAATGAAAATCGGAATACCAGAAGCCTTATCCAAAGGAATGTATAATTACAATTTGTTAAGTAGAATCACTAGAAATTCAAGACACATAAAGGATTTTAATAAACTTCCAATTCCGTTTTTATGTATCGGAACAAATATAGAAACGGGAGAACAAGTGGTGTTAAATAAAGGAAATTTGGCCCAAGCAATGATTGCAAGTTCCGCATTTCCATCGTTGTTTAGTCCTATAGAAATTGATGGTAAACTGCTGGTAGATGGTGGTGTAATTAACAATTATCCTATTGAGGAGGTTCGAAAATTAGGTGCAGATATCATCATTGGTGTCGATGTACAAGACGGTTTATTGGATAGAAGCCAACTCAAAGATGCTACTAAAATTTTGGTACAAATTAACAATCTCAATTCAATAGAGCGAATGCAGCGCAATATTGTGGATACCGACATTTACATCAAACCAGATATATCGCAGTACGGTGTGATCTCATTTGATAAAGGAAAAGAAATAATAAGAAAAGGCGAAGAAGCTACATTTGCCGTTTATGAGCAATTAAAAAAAATAGTTGACAAGTCTACTCCATACAAAAAACCAAAACTAATATTACAGTCAGACAGTTTGCAGATAAGAGAAATCAATAGTAACGAACTCGACAATTATACAAAAGAGTATGTCATTGGAAAATTAAAATTTAAGCCGGGAACTAAAACCTGTTATGCTGATTTAATTAAAGGCATTAATAACATCAATGCTACTCAAAATTTTAGTTCGATCTCGTATTCATTAGACAAGAATAAGAATGAAGATAATTTAAATTTAACACTTACAGAAAATGCCTCAAAAACGTATCTAAAATTTGGGTTACATTATGATAATTTATTCAAGAGTGCTGTTTTGATTAACCTAACCCACAAGAAAACGTTTTTTAAAAACGACAGAACTTCTCTCGATTTGGTTTTTGGAGACAACATTAGATACAATCTAGATTATTATATTGAGCAGGGTTTTAATTTGAGTTTTGGATTCAAGTCCCAGTTCAATCAATTCAATAGAAATGTAGCCAAAGAAATAAGCAGCCTTGATTTAGGTTCATTAGGTATAAACAGCATCAATGTAGATTTTCAAGATTTAACCAATCAAGCCTATTTTCAATCCTTGTTTGTCAATAAATTTTTAGTAGGTGGAGGAGCTGAATTAAAGTATTTAAAAATTAAATCAGAGACGCTGGCAAATGTAAATCCAACCATCGATAACAGTACGTATTTCAGTCTTTTTGGCTACTTGAAATACGATTCTTTTGACAATATATATTTTCCCAAAAAAGGATGGTATTTTTCTGGAGACGTTCAGTCGTATCTAGTATCTTCTAATTATACAGGAAATTTTCAACCTTTTTCCATAGCCAAAGCAGATGTTGGGGTCGCAGCAACACTTTTTAAAAATGCAACTTTTAAATTCCATACCGATGCAGGTTTTTCATTTGGTAATGAAAGCATTTCATTTTTTAATTTTATTTTAGGGGGTTACGGCTACAATCTCATCAATAATTTTAAATATTTTTATGGCTATGATTATTTAAGTATTGCAGCAAACAGTTATATAAAATCAACTGGAACTATTGATTATGAGTTTTATAAAAAAAACCATGTCAATTTCTCGGCAAATTTTGCAAATGTAGGAAACCGTATTTTTGAAAGTGTTGATTGGATTTCAATCCCTAAATATTCCGGTTATGCTGTAGGATATGGTTTAGAGACAATCATAGGGCCTATAGAAATAAAGTATTCATGGTCCCCAGAAAATGCAAAAGGGTATACCTGGTTTAGTATTGGGTTTTTGTTTTAATTGTAATGTAATTCAATATTAATTCCGATATTTGTTATCATGAAAACAACTTGGAGCGGTTTATTAGGATATCTGCAATTCCTCATAAAGAGGAATCCTGAATAGATCGTATTTTTTTGATTTAATTAAATAAGTTTAGTTCGGTACAACCATAAACTTGTAAACTTTAACTTTAAACAAAAAAAATCATGCCTTTATACCACAAATTAGGGACCTTTCCCCAAAAAAGACATACACAATTCGAAAAACCAAATGGGGGTTTATATTACGAACAGCTCTTTGGCACCGAAGGATTTCACGGGCATTCCTCATTACTCTATCATGTACATAGACCAACACAAGTCAAAGAAATTCTAAAATCATACTCGGTTGAGCCTAAAATTGCTATTGGTAAAAACATCAAATCATTATTGTTAAAAGGATTTGAACTAAAACCTGAAGATGACTTTTTAGACAGCCGCAAACCCATGTTGGTTAATAAAGATTGTACAATAGGATTGGCTGCTCCAAGACAATCATTGCGCAACTATTTCTATAAAAATGCCGATGCCGATGAAATGATTTTCATCCACAAAGGAAAAGGAAAATTACGCACCATGATGGGGAACATTCCTTTTGAGTATGGCGATTACTTGATAATTCCTCGCGGAATGATTTACCAAATTGATTTTGATACCGAAGAAAACCGACTTTTCTACGTCGAATCTTTTGCTCCTTTTTATACCCCAAAAAGATATAAAAACGAATCAGGACAACATTTAGAGCATTCGCCATTTTGCGAGCGTGATTTTATTTTGCCTAGCGAGTTAGAAACACATGATGAAAAAGGTGATTTCCTGATTAAAATAAAAAAAGAAGGAATGATACATGAAGTGGTTTATGCCACACATCCCTTTGACGTAGTAGGTTGGGACGGGTACAATTTCCCATACGGCTTTAGCATTCACAATTTTGAGCCTATTACAGGTCGTGTGCATCAGCCACCACCGGTACATCAAACCTTCGAAACAGCCACTTTCGTAGTGTGTTCGTTTTGTCCAAGACTGTATGATTACCACCCAAAATCTATTCCAGCACCTTACAATCATAGCAATATTGATAGTGATGAGGTTTTGTATTATGTCGATGGCGATTTTATGTCTCGCAACAATATCGAGCAAGGTCACATTACATTGCATCCCAAAGGCATTCCTCACGGACCTGCACCAGGAGCCATGGAACGCAGTATAGGTCATACGGAAACTCACGAACTAGCGGTAATGGTAGATACATTTCGTCCTTTGATGGTGACCGAAGAGGCGATGGGATTAGATGACGGCCAGTACTATAAATCTTGGGTAGAGTAATAAGGAGCTATTTCCTGCTGTACGCTTTATCTTTTTCTGGTCTCGTTAAAAAAAAACGAGACCAGAAAAAGGATGTCGCTTCCATCAGGGCTAGGGCTTTAGAATAAATAACAACTTTTTTTTAAATTAATAAATCCGTGTACATCTGTTTTATCTGCGTCATCCGCGTTCCAAAACGAGAAGTGCCGAATCAAAAAATAAATCACAATGAGCAAAGAAGTAAAATCAGTAGAATACGGACTAGAAAAAATATTTGAAGGCGCACAAGATTTTCTTCCTTTACTAGGGACCGATTATGTAGAATTCTACGTAGGAAACGCAAAACAATCCGCACATTATTATAAAACTGCTTTCGGGTATCAGTCTTTGGCGTATGCCGGATTAGAAACCGGAGTAAGAGATAGAACATCGTATGTCTTGAAACAAGACAAAATCCGTATTGTACTTACGACGCCATTAACGCAAGATTCGCCTATTCACGACCATTTGAGAAAACATGGCGATGGTGTAAAAGTAGCAGCGCTATGGGTAGAAGATGCAACAAGTGCGTACGAAGAAACGATGAAACGTGGTGCCCGTTCTTTTATGGAGCCTACGGTGGAGAAAGATGAATTTGGAGAAGTAGTACGTTCCGGAATTTATACCTACGGAGAAACAGTGCATATTTTTGTGGAACGCAAAAATTATACAGGCGTTTTCCTACCTGGCTACAAGGAATGGAAATCCGATTACAATCCGGAACCAACTGGATTAAAGTATATCGATCACATGGTAGGAAATGTGGGTTGGAACGAAATGAATACTTGGGTTAAGTTTTATGAAGAAGTAATGGGATTTGTAAATTTCCTTTCTTTTGATGACAAACAAATCAATACGGAATATTCAGCATTGATGAGTAAAGTAATGTCAAACGGAAACGGTAGAATTAAATTCCCAATCAACGAACCTGCCGAAGGAAAGAAAAAATCACAAATTGAGGAATACCTAGATTTTTATGGCGGACCTGGAATTCAGCATATCGCTATTGCAACAGATGATATTATTAAAACAGTAAGTCAATTGAAAGCAAGAGGAATCGAATTTTTATCTGCTCCGCCACATACGTATTATGAAGCTATACCGGAGCGTCTTGGTGCGCATATGGGAATGATGAAAGAAGATATTAACGAAATTGAAAAACTAGCCATCATGGTCGATGCTGATGAGGACGGGTATTTATTGCAAATATTTACCAAGCCAGTACAAGATAGGCCAACCTTGTTTTTTGAAATTATTCAAAGAATGGGTGCCAAAGGGTTTGGTGCAGGAAACTTTAAAGCTCTTTTTGAGTCAATTGAGAGAGAACAGCAATTGCGAGGAACGTTATAAAAAAGCATTATTTTTACATATTGTGAAAAAATAACCAATAAGCAACCTATTTCTTGGTAAATGTTGTGTTAAACTTTGTTTTTCGCTAAAATAACTGAATTTGTTAGCTACCTTTGCACTCGCAAAAAGGGAAGGGGTGGTTTCCTTCCTGATTTCATATAAATTTCATAGTTTATAGTTTTTTGGTTAGTTAATAGCATAAAAACTCAGTCATTACTTGACTGAGTTTTTTTGTTTTAATATATTTGGAATAAAATTTGCTTATACAATCAATAAATTGACAAAAATAATAATGAAAAAACTGATTTTATTTTTTGTATTGATACTAACAGCAAGTTTTGATACTCCCCAAGAAGATGCTTACGCTGCTGGCGAATGGTTTAAGTTTAGAATTCATTATGGAATTGTAAACGCCGGTTATGCCACTTTAGAAGTAAAAGATGCTACACTCAATAACAAAAAAACTTTTCACGTAGTAGGGAAAGGCTATACCACAGGAATGTCTCGATTTTTTTTTAAAGTCGACGATTTGTATGAAAGCTACATTGATAAGGATACCAGAAATCCGTATCAGTTTGTTCGAAAAATCAATGAAGGCGGTTATACCAAAAACCAAGAAGGATTTTTTAATCAGGCTGCAAACAAAGTCCTTGTTAAGGATTATAAGAATAAAAATGAAAAAACACTTTTTGTTCCAAAAAACACGCAAGACATTTTATCTACTTTCTATTATTTAAGAAATTATCCTGGAATTGACAAACTAAAAGTAGGTGAGTCAGTTGCAATCGATATGTTTTTTGATGATGAAACAACAAAATTTAAACTCAAATTTATGGGTCGTGAAACCATTACTACTAAATTTGGTAACGTGTCCACTATGGTTTTTAGACCTTTAGTTCAATCTGGACGGGTGTTTAAAGAACAAGAGAGTTTAACGGTTTGGATTTCTGATGACGATAATAAATTGCCCATTAGGATAAAAGCCAGCCTTGCAGTAGGATCCATAAAAGCAGATATAGAAGCCTATAGAGGATTGAAAAATCCTTTTAAAACAAACAAATAATGAACGACAATGCTACTTCGGAGGCGATTTTAAAAGAAATTGAAACTAAATACCAGGCAATTAATCAAAAAACAGAAACGCAGCTGGAAGGGTTATTATGGTCAAAACCAATTACCTATTGGGATTACATTCAAACCGATGCTTTACTGAATTTGCAAATACAAAGATCCACTCTTCCCGATGAGATGGTTTTTATTATGTATCACCAAGTCAATGAATTAATTTTTAAAATGATACTTTGGGAAATGCGCCAAATTTCCTATTGTGAAAATATTCAAACTGATTTTTTTACAGAAAGATTAATGCGAATCAGTCGCTATTTTGATATGCTAACCACTTCTTTTAGCATCATGGGTGACGGAATGGAAGTAGACCAGTATATGAAATTTAGAAATACGCTTACTCCTGCAAGTGGTTTTCAAAGTGCGCAGTACCGTTTAATAGAATTTTCATCTACAGACCTAATAAATCTTATCGATCACCGTTATAGAGATTCCATAGATAGGAACACACCGTATGAATTTGCACTAGAGCATTTGTATTGGCAAGCAGCCGGAAAAGAATATTCTACGGGTAAAAAATCGTTTCTTTTGGAAGAGTTTGAAAGAAAATACAAGGCGCTATTTCTAAATCATATGGAGGAATACAACACCATAAATATTTGGCAAAAATTCAAACAACTTCCAGATATAGATCAAAAAAATCCTGAACTAATAAATGCCATGCGCCATTATGATCACACGGTAAATATAACTTGGGTAATGCAACATTTGAATACTGCAAAAAAATATATTGAACAAAGCGGTAAAGGGGATGGAGAAGCAACTGGTGGAAGTGACTGGAAAAAATACATGCATCCAAAATATCAGAGAAGAATTTTTTTTCCTGAATTGTGGAGTAGCCATGAATTAAAAAACTGGGGAATAGAAATGTAGGTTGAATTAAAACAAACGATTTGAAACAAATATTCATAGTTATAATTATACTTTTTTCTTTGGTTTCATGTAAAAAGACGGAAGAAATAACAGCAGAAAAAGTAGTCAAACGTGCTCCTAAAAAAAGTGAATTTGGTTTTGTTTATTCTGATTTTAATGTGGTTCATGATACCGTAGAAAAAGGAGATACCTTTGGAACTTTATTGGAGGAACAAAACATTGGAAATCGACAAGTATATGATATTATTGCAAAAGTAAAAGATAGTTTTGATGTGAGAACCATCAGAATTAAAAAGCCTTTTACGATGCTTCGATCCAAAAACAAGAAGAATGATTTACAGGTTTTTATCTACCAACCGGATAATTTGAGCTATTATGTGGTTGATTTTAGAGATACGGCTGTAACTGTTTATAAAAAAATAAAACCAATCACCATAAAACGTCGATCCATTGGCGGAGTTCTCAAGGAATCATTATCTGAAACTTTAGGGAATGCTAGAATTGAAGGTGCTCTAGCCAGTAAAATAACAAAAATCTATGCCTATTCTATTGATTTTATGAAGCTCAAAAAAGGGGATCGTTTTGCGCTAATTTTTACGGAGCGATTCATCAATGATACCGTGTATGATGGCGTAGAGGAACTAGAAGCTTCTTTTTTTGAATACAAAGGAAAAATTATTTATGCTTTTCCTTTTGTTCAAAATGCCACATCAGGTAAAGTAGATTATTATGACGAGCAAGGCAAAACACTTAAAAATTTCTTCCTGAAGTCACCTATAAAATTCAGTAGAATTTCTTCTCGGTTTTCAACGAGTAGATTTCATCCGGTACAGCACCGCTGGAAAGCGCACAAGGGAACGGATTATGCGGCACCTCGAGGCACTCCCATAACCGCTACGGCAGGTGGAGTTGTAGAGCAAAGCGGTTTTACAGCCGGAAACGGAAATTTTGTAAAAGTAAAACACAACGGAACTTTTTCGACACAATACCTCCACATGTCTAAAATAATAGTGAGACGCGGACAACGTGTCAGTCAAGGACAAGTTATTGGTTTAGTAGGAAGTACTGGTCTTGCCACGGGTCCTCATGTGTGCTATCGCTTTTGGAAAAATGGTGTTCAAGTGGATGCCTTGCGATTAAAATTACCTACTGGAGAACCTATGACAGGAAGCAATAAAAGTCGTTTTATGAATAAAATCTCTCCACTGAAATTCGAATTGGACAGTATTGCAAATCTATAACCGTATTCATAACGATCGAGTAAGAACTTATTTTTGGTAAACTCGTAGCCATTTGATCTCAGCGGTAAAAGAATAATATCTGATGTTTTTCTGTGTAAATTGTGATATTAATGAAAACGCATTTAGCATTAAAACTAATTTCAGTATTTTTGCCGAATTCAAATAATATTACAAACTACCTATTAAATGGCTTTACATACAATAAATCCAACAACAACTAGTGCTTGGAAGAAACTGGAATTGCATTACCACGAAATGCAAAATGCATCTATGCAAGAAATGTTTCTGTTGGATGCAAACAGAACAGATAAATTTAATTTAAAATGGAATAATTTTTTACTGGATTATTCAAAAAACATAATCAATCAAGAAACGATTCAGCTATTGTTGGCATTGGCTGATGAAGTAGGACTCAAAAGTGCTATTGCTGATTATTTTGATGGAGCAATCATTAATCAAACCGAAAACAGAGCCGTGCTTCATACTGCATTGCGTGCAAAGGAATCCCAAACAATAAAAGTGGATGGAGTTAATGTAGTGCCAGAAGTTTATGAGGTAAAAAATAAAATAAAGGCTTTTACACATGAAGTTATTTCGGGTTCAAGAACCGGTTTTACTGGGAAGCGTTTTACAGATGTTGTCAATATAGGAATTGGAGGGTCAGATTTAGGGCCTGCAATGGCGGTTGAAGCGTTACAATTTTATAAAAATAATCTCAATATTCATTTCGTTTCTAATGTGGATGGTGACCATGTAAATGAAATTATAAAAAAACTAAATCCAGAAACAACGCTTTTTGTAATTGTCTCCAAGACTTTTACAACGCAAGAAACATTAGCCAATTCTGAAACTATCAGGAAATGGTTTTTATCTCAGGAATTTGGCACTAGCCAAGCGGATGTAGCGAAACATTTTGTTGCAGTTTCCACAAATATTGAAAAGGTAACCAAGTTTGGAATCAATCCAGACAATGTTTTCCCGATGTGGGACTGGGTTGGCGGACGTTTTTCTTTATGGAGTGCGGTCGGATTAACAATTAGTCTAGCTGTTGGTTATGATAATTTTGAGGAATTGCTAGAAGGAGCAAATGAAATGGATACGCATTTTAAAACGGCTGATTTCGATAAAAATATGCCAGTTATATTGGCATTATTGAGTGTTTGGTACAATAATTTCTTTGGTGCCGAAAGTGAAGCCTTAATTCCGTACACGCAGTATTTGCAGAAATTAGCGCCGTATTTACAACAGGGAACCATGGAGAGCAATGGCAAAAGTATAGGTCGCGATGGGAAACCAGTACAGTACCAAACAGGAAGTATTATTTGGGGCGAGCCAGGAACGAATGCGCAACACGCCTTTTTTCAGTTGATTCATCAAGGTACAAAATTAATTCCCGCTGATTTTATAGGTTTTGTAAATCCTTTGTACGGAGACACAGATCATCATGATAAATTAATGTCTAACTTTTTTGCTCAAACGGAGGCATTGCTGCATGGCAAATCTGCTGCTGTGGTTCAAGCTGAATTTCAAAAGCAAGGAATCTCACAGGAGGAAGCGAAGTTTCTTCTGCCGTTTAAAGTTTTTGCGGGTAACAAACCGACGAATACCATCCTCATCGATACATTAGCACCAAAAACGATAGGCTCCTTGATTGCAGCGTATGAACATAAAATTTTTGTGCAAGGAATTATCTGGAATATCTTTAGCTTTGATCAGTGGGGAGTTGAACTTGGAAAGCAGCTTGCAAACTCTATTTTGGAGGAAATTAATACAAATACAATTCAAAACCATGATAGCTCTACTTCTTTCTTATTGAATCATTTTTTGAAGAATAAAAAGAGCTAAAAAATCGTTTTTTTTATAAAATAACGCTTGATTTTTAGTTTCATGACGTTTTTTTAATTTACAGCGGTTCTTCTAGAAACCTGATTTTACTTAAATCAGGTTTTTTTATGTCTAAGGGGCTCTAATGTAGTAGTTTTAAAAAAAACCATCATTATTTTTTAATAGATATAATTCAGTAATAAATGATAATAATGCATCGAAAATAAATTTTGATTGATGTAATCTCATCTTTTTTTTTAAAAAAACTCTTAAATCATTTTTAGTCAATTTTAGATAAATAAAAAAAGTCGATTCTTAACGTTGCGTTAACTTATTCAAACAAAAATGTTATATTTTTGCCAAATATTAATAAACAAAACAATATGAAAAAATTATTAAAGTTGTTATTTGTGCTGGCGGTTTTATTTTTCGCCAACCCTACCATTTATGCACAGGGTAACACTAATTCTTCTATTAGTGGTAATGTGTATGATAAAGAAATGTTAACCTTACCTGGTGCGTCAATTCTTGCAGTACACACTCCATCCGGTACTCGTTATACGGCTTCTACTGATTACACAGGTAATTTTAGTATTTCGAATATGAGAGTTGGTGGGCCATACAAGGTTACTATAACATTTGTTGGTTTCTCTGATTTTGTTAATCCTGACGTGTATTTGCAATTAGGAGAAAACAAAACGTTTAAAGTTGTTTTATCTGAAGAGTCCAATCAATTACAAGAAGTTGTAGTTAAAGCTTCAAAAAACAACACTTTCAATTCGCAAAGAACTGGGGCGCAAACAACAATCAACTCAGATCAAATTAAAGCGTTGCCATCATTATCAAGAAATATCGCTGATTTTGCAAGACTAACACCTCAAGCTCAATTGAGAGGAGATGATGTCTTGTCTATTGGAGGTCAAAATAATAGATTCAATGCAATTTATATTGATGGAGCTGTTAGTAATGACGTTTTTGGTTTAGCTGCTAATGGTACTAATGGAGGTCAAACTGGAGTAAGTCCAATATCTGTAGATGCTATCGAGCAATTTCAAGTGAGTGTTGCGCCATATGATGTTAAATTATCTGGTTTTGCTGGTGGTGCCATTAGTGCTATTACACGTTCAGGAACAAACAATTTTGAAGGATCTGCTTATTTCTTTAATCGTGATGAGTCTATTGCTGGAAAAACACCTCCTTCATTAGCAGGTGTCAATGGAAGAAAAAAACTAGCTGACTTTACTGCTCAAACTTACGGTGTTCGTGCCGGTGGTGCACTTATTACGGATAAATTATTTTATTTCATTAACTACGAAAGACAAGATAACGAAACGCCACAGCCGTTTGATGTGTCTACATATTTAGGGCCATCTGGAAGTAGAATAGGGGAGTTAAGAACCAAGCTAGCTACTTATGGATATGATGCAGGTGTTTTTGACAATAACGTTCGTACGTTAGTAAGCGATAAATTAATTGCTAAATTAGACTGGAATATTAATGATAATCATAAACTATCATTGAAGCATAGTTATGTTACTGCTGACGAATTTTCGCCAGGTCGTTCAACGGCAAATGCCATCAACTTTGTTAATGGAAGCCAAACGTTTAAATCTGTAACTAATTCAACAGCTTTAGAGTTAAACTCAAGATTTGGTAATAAATTTTCAAATAACTTAGTAGTTGCTTTCACTAGCGTTGATGATGACAGAAATGCTGCTGGAAATCCTTTTCCTACAGTAAGAATTAATGACGGTAGTACTAGGAATAACATTAATTTTGGTGCAGAGGGATTTTCTACAGCAAATTTATTAGAGCAACGTGTCTTAACTATTACTGATAATTTTGAGATTAATGTTGGTAAAAATAAGATTACCATTGGAACTCATAATGAATTTGCACAGTCTAAAAATGTATTTTTCGGAAATAACTTTGGTTCTTACACATTTCGTAGTCTTGATGACTTCTTGCTAGACAGAAAACCAATTACGTTTGCAATGAACTATTCATTAATTGGCGGAGAGGGTGATGGATCTCTTGGAGCAGCTGAATTTGGGACTAAACAATTTGGTTTTTATGTCCAAAATGAAATGAGAGTAACTGATAACTTCAAGTTCTCATATGGTGTAAGAGTTGATGTTCCAGTTTGGGAAGATGGTCTAACAAATACAGATTTTAATACAAGAACTATTCCTTTATTAGGAGCTGCAGGAAAAAATTTGCAAGGCGCAACTGTAGGTTCTTCTATAAGAACTACTCCTCATTTTGCACCACGTGTAGGTTTTAATTACGATGTAAATGGTAAAAAATCTACTCAAATTAGAGGTGGTTTAGGTGTCTTTACTTCAAGATTACCTTTAGTTTGGCCAGGTGGTACTTACAATAATAATGGAGTATCTCAGGGAGCTATTTTTATAAATGCTTCGTCATCAGGAGTAATTCCTGCAACGATGCCGTCTTTTAATCCAAATCCAAGTGTGGCTGCTCAATTTACTGGATTACCAAATACTCCTCAATTTCCAAGACCAGGTTCAGGCCGTGTAGGTGGAGATATCAACTTATTTTCAAAAGATTTTAAGTTACCACAAGTATTCAAAGCTAGTTTCGGTGTTGACCAAAAATTACCTTTAGGTTTTGTTTTAAGTTCTGAAATTACTTATAATGATAACATCAGCGCAGTTACTTATGAAAATTTAAATATTAGGGCTGCTTCAAGTAATTTAACAGGAGCAGACACAAGACCTCGCTATAACGGTAGGAATAATCGCGTAGATGGAACTTACGAGGGAATTTATTTAGGTTCTAATACAAGTGAAGGTAAAGCGTATAACGTAGCTTTTACATTGGCTAAGAACTTTAGGTCTGATTTTATTGATGCTAATATTTCTGGAACTTATTCTTATGGTAAATCTACTGTTTTGCTAGATGCTACTTCATCTCAAAACAGTTCACAATGGAGAAATACAGAGACAGTCAACGGTGCTAATAGTTTAGAACTATCTAGATCTGATTTTGATCCAGGAAGAAGAATTGTATCTAATGGTAACGCAACTTTCAAATGGAATAAATTCACTAAAACTAGAATTGGTTTCTTCTATGAAGGTGCTCAAGGGACTCCTATTAGTTATGTATATGCTGACAGAGGTAACTTATTACAGGATACATTTTCTAGCTCAGCTTTAATATATATTCCAAAACAACAATCTGAGGTTGTTTTAGTATCAACTACTAACAATACTTTGACTCCACAACAACAATGGGAAGCTTTAAGCGCATTTATTGAAGGGAACGAGTACTTGAGAGGTAGAAAAGGTGGTTATGCAGAACGTAATGGTGACCGTCTAAAAACCAGCCATGTAGTAGATTTGAAATTTGCACAAGAATTTACAATCAACGTTGGTAAAAAGAAACATACTTTAGAATTCACGGCTGATGTTTTTAACTTCACCAATCTTTTAAATAAAAATTGGGGTAAAAGATATTTTACAGGTTTTGACCAAGTACAGTTGTTAACTCAAGAAGGTTTCTTGCCAGGAACTAGCACTCCTACTTTTAGCTACAACCCAGTTGTAGGTAACACTATCAACCAAGCTGATGATGTAGGTTTAAACTCATCAAGATGGCAAATGCAAACTGGTGTTCGTTATACATTCAACTAGTTTAGTTTAAAAATAGATAACCCTCATTTCAATTAAAATGAGGGTTTTTTTATGTCTTTTTTTCTTATATTTGTTTAAACAAAAACAACATTTATGTATAATTTTATTCAAAAATTCCATTCTGGATGGGCTTATCTAGCTCTTTTAATATTGGTTATTGCAGTGGTAAATTCTTTAATTGGGATGTCTTCAAAAAAAGAGTTCACACTAAAAGATAGAAAAATCGCCTTGTTTGCTTTAATAGCGATTCACATTCAGTTTTTAGTGGGTATCATTTTATATTTTGTTTCTCCAAATGGATTACAAATGATAAAAGCAGTTGGTATGGGAGGCCTTACAACAGAAAGTAGATTATTAGCATTGGAGCATCCGTTAATCAATATTATTGCTATTACATTAATTACGATAGGTTGGTCCAAGCATAAAAAACTTTTGACAAGTGAATCAAAATTTAAAACTTTCTCTATTTTTTATGGTTTGGGATTAGTTCTGATTTTAAGTAGGATTCCTTGGAAAATTTGGTTGTAAAATCGAATCAAAGCTCTAGAAATAGAGCTTTTTTTATCAGGGTATGGTTTTTGTAAAATAGGCTTAACAAATACATTAAATATGAAAAAAGCAATAACGTTATTTTTTTTACTGGCCAGTATTGCCTTTGTCAGTAGTCAAAGCACAAACTTAGAAAAACAAAAAGCAGTTACTCAAAAAGATACACTCAAGAAAAATAAAGCAACAATTGAACTTGAGGAAAGTAAAACAGATTCTTTGCTTGCGTCATTAGGTAAATTTAAAATCTATAAAAAAGAAGCTCATGCCTCCTATTATGCCGATAAATTTAATGGAAGACGCACTACAAGCGGAAGAAAATTTGACAACAACAAATATACCGCAGCCCATAAAAAACTTCCTTTTGGAACTAAAGTAAAAGTGACTAATGAAAAAAATGGCAAGTCTGTGATTGTAGAAATTACCGATAGAGGTCCATTTGTTAAATCTAGAGAAATCGACCTTTCTAAAAGGGCTTTTATGGACATTACTTCCAACAGAAATAGTGGCGGAATGAAAGTAACAATATCAGTATTAAATAATTAGATTACCAATTTTTGTAAGGATGCTTACTCAAATAAGCGTTGTAATAGCGGTTAAGATGGGTTACTTCTTCACCCAGCCAAAAAGGTCTTTCAAAAGTTTCCGTTTCAGAACTAAGTTCAATTTCTGCGACAATCAATCCTTCATTTTCACCATAAAACTCATCGACCTCATAAATATGAGAGCCGCATTTGATTTCAAAACGAGTTTTGTCAATAGCACCTTTTTCGCATAACAATAATAATTCCTTTGCTTCGGATAAAGGAATTTCTTTTTCCCATTCAAATCGAGACATACCCAAATCATTTGAAATCCCTTTTATGGTCAAATATCCTTTTTCGCCTTTTATTCGTACTCGAACCGTGCGTTCCGCGACTGAACTTAAATAGCCTTGTGCAATTCGATTTTTAGCAAAAGCTGCTGCCTTAAACGAATCGTCTTTAACCAAAAATTTTCGTTCTATTTCAATCATGTTTGTTTTGTTTGATTATTTAAAGCTTTTCCAGCTATTCGTTTCAATTTCTCAATCATAAAACTTTTTTTCTTTTTTAAAAAAGGAGCTTCTTGGGGCGCTCTTTTCTAAAAAAAAATAGTTTTTTTCAATCGAAGATTTCACTGCTATCTGGGCTAAAACACTTTTCGATTTTAAACATCAAATGTAGGGATTAATTATAGTTACTTCATTTATGCCTTTTTTATTTTAATAAATTCTTTGAACTGTAGCGATAGTAATGATTAACTTTATAGAGTTTTTTATCTCTTGGTAATAATGTAAATTGTGCTAAAAGCAGTTTAAAAGTTGGATTTATTATTATGTAGTTTAGTAGCAATGTTTAAATATTATAATTGTTAGAAATTGTTCAATGGTGTACATTGTCATTCTTAGCAATGAAATAAAACGGAATTACAGATTTCTATACACTTTAAGAAAGAGTAAAATTGTAACATTCGATTAGTTAAAAATTGTAATGCAAGAAGCAAGCCCTAATAGAAAAATCATACACGTTGACATGGATGCCTTTTATGCATCGGTAGAGCAAATGGACAATCCGTTATTGCGTGGTAAACCAATTGCGGTTGGGGGTTCTGAAAACCGAGGTGTAGTTGCTGCCGCAAGTTATGAAGCAAGGAAATTTGGAGTTCGAAGTGCAATTAGTGGTGTTATGGCCAAAAAAAATTGTCCAGAACTCATCTTTGTACGCCCTCGTTTTGATCGGTACAAAGAAATTTCTAGTAAGATTCAAAAGATTTTTTATGAATACACAGATTTAGTAGAGCCCTTATCACTTGATGAAGCGTATCTGGATGTAACGCATAACAAAAAAGGCAATCTTAGCGCAACGTTATTAGCACAAGAAATAAGACAACGAATTTTTGACGAGGTGGGTTTAACGGCTTCTGCAGGCATATCGGTTAATAAGTTTGTTGCTAAAATAGCTAGTGATTTTAACAAACCAAATGGGCAAAAAACCGTACGTCCAGATGAAGTGCTATCATTCTTAGAGGAATTACCTATTCGAAAATTTTATGGCGTTGGAAAAGTGACAACAGAAAAAATGTACCAACTCGGTATTTTTACTGGTGTAGAGCTGAAAAGTAAATCTTTAGAATTTTTAGAGAAACATTTTGGGAAATCAGGGACTTTTTATTACAATGTTGTAAGAGGAATTCACAACAGCTTGGTAAAATCAAACCGAATTACCAAATCAGTAGCCGCTGAACATACTTTTGATGTCAACCTCTCCTCTGAAGTTTTCATGATGGAGCAATTGGAAATCATTGCAATCGCCTTAGAAAAAAGATTAAAAAAACACAATGTAGCGGGAAAAACAATTACTTTAAAAATAAAATACAGTGATTTCACACAACAAACACGCAGTAAAACGTTGCCTTATTTTATTGCGGATAAAACACTTATTGTAGAGGTTGTTAAAGAGTTGTTGTACCAAGAACGAATGAAAGATTCCGTGCGGTTGTTGGGAATTTCTTTAAATAATTTAAACACTGAACAAAAAAAATATGTTGTAGTGCAGCTCAAATTTGATTTTTAAAAGACTATGTACACGTTCAACAAGGGTTAAAGTTTACTAATTACTATCTTTTCGTTGTAATTAATTTTAAATTTGGTTTTTTAAATCAATTTATCATGAATGATTTTAGACAATATGAAGAAGCTATTGCTTTGTATCACAATAAATTAAGTATAAATACTGCTCCAGTTTACTCTTGGGATTTCCATAATGATTTCCTGTGTTCTATCAAGAACTTTTTTTTAGATTTAAACAAACTGAATGGAATTGCTACTAAGAATAAATGGGTTCAGAGTGATTGGGATTTAAACAATAGCCCACAAGACGAAGTGATCATTGTGACGGATGTAAAGTTAAGAATTGTTTTTGCATCACATAACATTGTAAATATGAACGGTTATCGCGAAGAAGAAGTTCTGGGGAAAAGCCCAAAAATGTTTCAAGGTGCGGCTACAAATGGTACTACCTCTAGTGAAATTCGTACAGCTATTTTAGAACAAAAACCATTCGAAAAAACAGTTATGAATTATAAAAAAAATGGGGATGTTTATGCCTGTGTAATTAAAGGATATCCTGTATTTAACAACAAAGGGGAATTAATACATTATATAGCCTTTGAAAAAGCTGCTTAAAACAGAAAACCTTTCCAATTGGAAAGGTTTTCTGTTTTTATGACAACCGCGGTTGTTATTAATTTTTACTGTTCAGTTTTGAGAGTAATCTTAAAAATTCGATGTAGAGCCAAACTAGCGTAATCATTAATCCCATGGCGCCATACCATTCCATATATTTAGGCATTTTTTGTTCAGCGCCTTTTTCGATACGGTCAAAATCCAAAAACAGATTTAAAGCAGCAATTACTATTACAAAAATGCTTATTCCAATACTCATCATAGAGTTACCATAATGTACAGGGACAAAACTTGTAAACATCGAAAATAACCAAGAAATAATGTAGTAGGTAGCAATAGCTAGTGTAGCTGCCACAACAACTGATTTGAATTGTTCGGTTACTTTTACTACTTTATACTTGTATAATCCTAAGCAAACCATAAAAGTGACAAAAGTTGCTCCTACGGCTTGAATTACAATTCCAGGATACATGGCTTCAAAAATTGCCGAAATACCACCTATAAATAAACCTTCAAATAAAGCGTAACCCGGCGCCAAATACGGAGAGTATTGTGGTTTGAAAGCTGAAATTAGCACTAAAACTAATCCAACAATTGCGCCTCCAATTGCGGGAACCAAAGGATTCATGCCATTAAAAGTCAACCACCAGATCACAGTTGCAGATGCGCACAAAAGCAAAAATAAAATTAAACTTTTATTTATAGTTCCTGATAACGTCATTTCGTCGTTATAATCAATAACGGTAGCCTGATGTACTTCCTCTTTTTTAGAAACGGCAGTAGAAAAAGTCTTATTGTTTAAAAATGGATTTTTAGAATTCAAATTCATAATAGATTCAGTTAAGTGTTCATCAAATATAATTTTTATTTTTGAAAGGATTTCCTAAATAGTCTTAAATTTTAAAGGGTATAAATTCTATTTCTTTGGAGTGTAAACAAAAAAAATCCGTCCTATTTCGTTTACAAACGAGATAAAACGGATTTGATATTTAAAGAGCGTAAGGTTATTCTATTTCGGATACTCTCAAGGTGTTTACCATTCCTTTATCTTTAATTGGCATTGCTGCTAAGTTGATAAGAAAATCACCTTTTTGTACAAAACCTTTGTGTTTCACGATTTCATTGATATCTGTTACCGTATCATCTGTGCTCACATCTTTGGTATACATGAATGATTTTACTCCCCAAAGCAAGTTAAGTTGTGTCAATATTCTTTTATTGGAGGTAAAAACTAGAATATGTGCATTGGGTCTCCAAGCCGAAATTTGGAAAGCAGTATACCCACTATTCGTCAAGGTACAAATTGCTTTAGCTTTGATGACATTTGCCATAGTTGCAGCGTGGTGGCAAATTGTTTTGGTGATAAAACGTTTTGTTTTGATTTGTGGTGTGTTTTGTGGCACTTGAATTAGTGGAGAATCTTCAACTGCCTCAATAATTTGAGTCATTTTTTGGATTACCTGAATCGGATAGTTGCCTGTAGCTGTCTCACCAGATAGCATTACAGCATCTGCTCCATCCATAACAGAGTTGGCTACATCATTTACTTCTGCACGAGTTGGTGTTAGGGAAGTGATCATTGTTTCCATCATTTGTGTAGCAACAATAACTGGAATACGAGCTGTTTTTGCTCTGCGGATCAATTCTTTTTGAACTAATGGTACTTCATGAGCAGGAAGTTCTACTCCTAAGTCGCCTCGGGCTACCATCAAGGCATCGCAATAGGCAACAATTTTATCAATATTTTCTAATGCTTCCGGCATTTCGATTTTGGCTATAATTGGAATTTTATAGTCAGAGTGTTCAGCAATTAATTCTTGTAAGTCTTGTAAATCTCTTGGCGTTTTTACAAAAGATAATGCAATCCAATCTACGTTTTGTCCAATTGCAAAAATTGCGTCAGCTATATCTTTTTCGGTCATAGCTGGAAGAGAAATTTTAGTATTAGGTAGATTAACCCCTTTTTTTGATTTCAATTCACCACCTTGAATGACTCTTGCAATAACCTCTGATTTTTTATCAGTTTCAACAATTTCAAAAATAAGTTTTCCGTCATCAAGCAAAATACGCTCTCCAGGATTTACATCATTTGGAAAGTTTTGGTACTTCATAAATACTTTCTGAGCTGTTCCTAGAATGTCTTCGGCAGTAGTAAATGTAATTAAATCACCGTCATGCACCACTACGCCTTCTTCCATCACTCCAACCCGTAACTTAGGACCTTGTAAATCACCAAGGATAGCTGTAGTATAGCCAAATTCTTCATTTAGACCTCGTATGATATTAATTTTTTCTTTTACATCATTGTAATCTGCATGCGAAAAATTTACTCTAAAGACATTTACACCGGCATCAATCATGTCTTTTATTATTTCTCTTGTACTACATGCAGGCCCAAGGGTAGCTACAATTTTTGTTTTTTTGTTTGTAAGCATTTGTATTAAAAAATTAAATTGTTTTTTGATTTTATTTGATTTATATCCACACTGTATACGGTCGATACATTATCAATGGTATTTAATAGGATTTGTATATTCGACACACTCACAGCATCGTCATTATTTTCTATTTTTAGAAAATAGTCTACTTTTTTAAATTCGGGAAGTAAATACACTTTTGTTGCCACTTCCATAGTTAGATTTGAAAATAAATTTGGAGTAACCCCTTTTTTGTATTGAATTACTTCGTTTTTATTTTGAATCAAATCCCAAGAAATTTCTTTATCGGAATTTGAATAACAAAATCTCGAAAAATTTGTTTCTCCTTCTTTGATATTAATTTGAATTTCATTCTTGCTTTTACTCAAATTTATAGATAGCTTTTGATTTATAAAATAAGCTAACCTATAATTTTCAAGTGAAGTATGAATTGCAATTAGATGGTAATCTATTGCATCAAATTCGCCAAGATTTAGTCTATGAATTGTCATTTCGAGAAAAAATAAGATGTAAATATAGTATTTCTAATGAAGTGTAGACCTCTCAAAATAAGATGTTTTCGTTATTTTATGAACGAAAACGTTATAGTTTTGTGGAAATTGATATTATTTCCTGTCCATTTTTTCTTGAAATGCAAAATAAGCACGTTGGGATGCTTTTTCTTCTGCTTTCTTTTTTGAAGTTGCTCTGGCTTTTGCAATCACTTTCTCGTCAATACTCAGTTTGACACCAAAAAGTCGTTGTCCGTCAATTGCATTGTCTTCAAATATATCGTAATGAAATATTTTCTTTTCTTTTTGGCACCATTCGATGACCAAACTTTTATAGCTAATTACTTTTCCTTCCAATCTAGCGATATCTACATAAGGAGCTACCACTCTTTTTTGAATAAATTTTTCACAATATACATAACCACGATCCAGATAAATGGCTCCCACGAGCGATTCAAATATATTGCCGTGTATGTTTTCTCCAAAATGGTTTAAGGGTACTTTGCTTTCTATGTATTGAACTAAATTTAAGTCTTTTCCTAATTCGTTTAAATGTTCTCTACTTACAATCTTTGAACGCATTTTGGTAAGGTATCCTTCATCGCCAGCGGGTGCTTTGCTAAATAAATGTGCTGCTATAACGGAACTTAACATGGCATCACCTAGAAACTCTAATCGTTCATAATTAATTGGATTCCCTAAAACATCCAACCGGTTAGAAGAGCGGTGTGTGAATGCTTTCTGGTAATACTCTAAATTTAAAGGAGCAAAACCTAAGATTTTCTGAATAGAATCAAAAAAAATCCCGTCTTCAAGAGAACGGGATTTTGAAAATATTTTTCTAATTATACGCATATATAATTATTAGATTTCTAATTTTTTTACTAAAACACAGGCATTATGGCCCCCAAAACCAAACGTATTACTCATAACAACATTCATCTCTCTTTTTTGAGCTTTGTTGAACGTAAAATTCAATTTAGAATCAATGTTTTCATCATTTGTTACATGATTGATGGTTGGGGGAACAATTCCGTATTTCATCGAAAGAATGGAAGAAATAGTTTCTACAGCTCCTGCAGCACCAAGTAAGTGACCAGTCATCGATTTTGTTGAATTGAGATTCATGGTATACGCATGTTCACCAAAAACATGAAGAATCGCTTTTGACTCTGCCATATCACCTAGTGGTGTTGATGTTCCGTGCATGTTCAATCCGTCAACGTCAGTTGGTTGTAAACCAGCGTCTCTTAGGCAATTTAGCATTACATTTTTAGCACCCAATCCTTCAGGATGTGGAGCGGTTATGTGGTGTGCATCTGCTGACATTCCGCCACCTCCAATTTCACAGTATATTTTAGCACCACGTGCAATAGCATGCTCATATTCCTCTAGAATCAAAGCTCCCGCTCCTTCTCCTAAAACAAAACCATCACGGTCTTTGTCCATGGGTCTAGAAGCTGTCTTTGGATCATCATTTCTTGTTGATAGCGCATGCATTGCATTAAATCCTCCCATACCTGCAATAGTTACTGCTGCTTCAGATCCACCAGTGACCATAACATCAGCGTGACCTAATCTAATGTAATTAAAAGCGTCGATAATAGCGTTTGTAGAGGATGCACAAGCAGAAACTGTTGCGAAATTTGGGCCTCTAAATCCATATTTTATAGAAATATGTCCACAAGCAATATCAGATATCATTTTTGGAATAAAGAAAGGATTAAATTTTGGAGTTCCATCGCCTGCTGAAAAATTCAACATTTCGATTTGAAAAGTTTCTAAACCGCCTATTCCTGAACCCCAAATAACTCCTGCTCGGTCTTTATCTAAAGTATCTAGATTAAATCCAGCATCATTTACTGCCTCTTCAGACGATACCATGGCATACTGTGCATAGCGATCCATTTTTCTAGCTTCTTTTCGATCTAAAAAATCCTCAGCATTAAAGTTTTTAAGTTCGCATGCAAATTGAGTTTTAAATTTTGAAGCATCAAAATAAGTGATTGGTGCTGCACCACTCACGCCGTTAATAAGGGAGTTCCAATATTCTTCAATGTTATTTCCAATGGGTGTAAGAGCGCCTAAACCTGTTACAACAACTCGTCTTAATACCATAAATTCTTTATTTTTGTTATCTTAAAACAAATAAAACCCATGCTTTCTTTACTGTATTGCTATTACAAAAGAGCCATGGGTATTACAATAAATATAGTTTTGATTGAAAATCAATCTCGAATTTAATTTTAAAAAAAATAATAACACCCGTATACAAGATTGCAAACGGGTGTGTCTTTATTATTTTTTAGCTTCCTCTATGTAAGAGATTGCTTGACCTACAGTAGCGATGTTTTCTGCTTGATCGTCTGGAATTTGAATGTCAAATTCTTTTTCGAATTCCATAATAAGCTCAACAGTGTCTAATGAGTCAGCTCCTAAATCATTAGTGAAGCTTGCTTCTGTTACAACTTCGTTTTCGTCAACACCTAATTTGTCTACGATAATCGCTTTTACTCTTGATGCAATGTCTGACATAATCTTTAATTTTAGAATTTAATTTGTTGGCAAAAATAAAAAACTTTATTTTAAAACAACGATTTAGTTGATAAATGTGACATCTAATTTATGAAATATATTTTGACAAAGGTGTCTCAATGCTATTTATTTTAAATTATTATGCTTTTTTTTGTGGCTTCAAATTGAATGTAGTTATGAAAAAAATCGTGATTTTTGCCTCCGGATCGGGTACTAATGCTGAAAATATTATCCAATATTTTAAAAAAACGAATACAGCACGTGTTATTGCAGTTTTTACAAACAACCCTAATGCGGGAGTCATTAATAGAGTTCAAAAATACGATGTGCCTATTGAAATTTTCACCAAAACACAATTATTTGAAACCGAAATACTACAAAAAATTAAAGTATTGAATCCGGATTTAATTGTTTTAGCCGGTTTTTTACTCCAATTCCCTTCTAGTATTATAAAAGCTTTCCCAGATAAAATCATAAATATACATCCCGCTTTACTGCCTAAATACGGTGGAAAAGGGATGTATGGAATGTATGTACATCAAGCAGTTGTTGAAAATAAGGAAGTAGAAACGGGAATTACGGTACACTATGTGAATGAAAATTACGATGAAGGCGCAATTATCGCTCAACAACGTGTTGCATTAACAGCAGTAGATACGTTTGCAACAGTTGCAGAAAGAATTCATGAACTAGAGCAAGCGTTTTTCCCACTTATTATAGAGCGCATTTTAAATCAAAGTATATAATAGTAATGGAACACGACGTACATATATATACAGATGGTGCCGCAAAAGGAAATCCTGGAAATGGCGGTTACGGAGTTGTGATGGAGTGGGTAGGAAAGCCGTATAAAAAAGAGTTTTACGAGGGTTTTAGGCGAACTACGAATAATAGAATGGAATTATTGGCTGTAATAGTGGGTCTTGAAAAATTAAAAAACTTCAATACTAAAGTATTAGTCGTTTCGGATTCAAAATATGTGGTTGATTCAGTAGAAAAAAAATGGGTTTTAGGCTGGGAAAAAAAAGGATTTGCTGACAGGAAAAATTCCGATTTGTGGAAACGTTTCCTGGTTGTTTACAGAAAGCATAAAGTCGATTTTAAATGGATTAAAGGGCATAACAATCATGTTCAAAACGAAAGGTGTGATGAATTAGCCGTGATGGCTTCGACGCAAAAGCAACTTTCTGTCGATGCTTTTTATGAAAAAGAAGAAGCTAAATTGTTGTAAATATGTTATATAAATTGGCAAAACTTTACATGTCTTGCACTTTGCAACTTTACAACTTATAAACTATCTTTGCCCCTTAATTTGAAACGTATATAATGAATAAATTATTGATTGTTGGAACAGTAGCTTTCGACGCAATTGAAACTCCATTTGGTAAAACTGATAAAATTTTAGGTGGAGCAGGAACGTACATTGGTTTATCTGCCTCTTTTTTTAATGTGCAATCAGCTATTGTTTCTGTAGTTGGAGATGATTTTCCTCAAGAATATTTAGATTTATTAACTTCAAGAAATATTGATATCTCTGGACTAGAAGTAGTACAAGGTGGTAAAACTTTCTTTTGGAGCGGTCGTTACCACAATGACTTAAACTCAAGAGATACACTAGATACACAATTAAATGTTTTGGCTGATTTTCAACCAAAAGTACCACAAGACTACAAAAATGCTGAAATTGTAATGCTAGGAAACTTACATCCATTGGTACAAAGCAGTGTTTTAGATCAAATGGAAACACAACCCAAATTAGTAGTGCTTGACACAATGAATTTTTGGATGGATTGTGCTTTGCCAGAATTGATGGATGTGATAAAACGCGTTGATGTAATCACTATCAATGATGAGGAGGCCAGACAACTTTCTGGAGAATATTCTCTTGTTAAGGCTGCTGCCAAAATTCAAACTATGGGTCCTAAGTATGTAGTGATAAAAAAAGGGGAGCATGGAGCTCTTATTTTCCATAATAAGGATGTTTTCTTTGCGCCAGCATTGCCACTAGAAGAAGTATTTGACCCAACAGGAGCTGGAGATACATTTGCAGGAGGATTTGCGGGGTACTTAACACAAAGCGAAAACATCTCTTTTGAGAATATGAAAAACGCAATTATTCAAGGTTCTAACTTAGCTTCCTTTTGCGTAGAGAAATTTGGAACAGAACGAATGCTTACTTTAGAGAAAACCGAAGTAGTGTCTCGATTAAAACAATTCAAATCGCTAACACAATTTGACATAGAATTATAATAGTATAAAACCTCGGAAACGGGGTTTTTTTGTTTACAAAAATTAGCAGGGAATTTCAACTGATTTATTATTAATTCTTCAGTTCACATTATTTTAGAATAACACAACAACACAAACAACATTACAATGAGCGATGCTTTAAAACACGAGTGTGGTATAGCCTTAATTAGATTACTTAAACCGCTTGAATTCTACAAAGAAAAATACGGTACTGCTTTTTACGGAATACAAAAAATGTATCTTCTCATGGAAAAGCAGCACAACCGCGGGCAAGATGGTGCAGGTTTTGCAAGTATAAAACTAGATGTCGAGGCGGGGGAACGTTACATTAGTCGTGTACGTTCAAATCATGCACAACCTATTCAAGATGTTTTTGCTCAAATAAACGACAGAATAAATGAAGAAATGGCTGCTCATCCAGAATATGCGGATGATGTGGCTTTGCAAAAACAAAAAATCCCTTATTTAGGAGAATTGTTTTTAGGCCATGTTCGTTATGGGACATTTGGTAAAAACAGTATCGAAAGCGTACATCCTTTTTTAAGACAAAATAACTGGATGCACCGAAACTTGATTTTGGCTGGAAATTTTAACATGACAAATGTTAAGGAGCTTTTTCAAAGTTTGATTGAACTTGGGCAGCACCCAAAAGAAATGGCCGATACCGTTACTGTGATGGAAAAAATAGGTCACTTTCTTGATGATGCCGTAACCGATTTGTACCAAGAATGTAAAAATGAAGGATTGACTAAGAGAGAAGCTTCACCGGTTATTGCAGAGCGATTGGATGTAGCTAAAATTTTGACCCGAGCTTCAAAAAATTTAGACGGTGGTTATGCCATGGCAGGACTTTTAGGTCACGGGGATTCTTTTGTATTTAGAGATCCAGCAGGAATACGTCCCGCTTATTTTTATCAAGATGATGAAATAGTGGTAGTAGCTTCGGAGCGACCAGTGATACAAACCGTGTTCAATGTTCCTTTCGAAAAAGTACAAGAGATCGAGCCTGGAAATGCTTTGATTATTAAAAAGAATGGAACGATTTCTATGAAGGAAATTTTGCCTCCCACAGTTAAAAAAGCATGTTCTTTCGAACGCATATATTTCTCTAGAGGAAGCGATGCCGAGATATACCAAGAAAGAAAAACGCTAGGAAAACTTATTTTGCCTGCCGTTTTAAAATCAATAGATGAAGACACAGACAATACTGTTTTCTCCTATATTCCTAATACTGCGGAGACTTCATTTTACGGATTAGTAGAAGCAGCGCAGGATTTCTTGAATCAAAGAAAGAACAATTTCATTTTGCAAAATAGAAATTCCTTGACTAAAGAATCGTTGCAAGAGTTACTTTCGGTGAAAATACGTACCGAAAAAGTAGCCATCAAAGACGCTAAGCTGAGAACTTTTATTACCGAAGATAGTAGTAGGGATGATTTAGTTGCGCACGTTTATGATGTTACGTATGGTGTGATAAAACCAACAGACAATTTGGTAATTATAGATGATAGTATCGTTCGAGGGACAACCTTAAAAATGAGTATTATCAAAATGATGGATCGTTTGAATCCAAAAAGAATTGTTGTGGTTTCATCGGCACCGCAAATTCGATATCCAGATTGTTACGGAATTGACATGGCTAAGCTAGAGGGATTAGTAGCTTTCAGAGCCGCTTTAGAATTATTAAAGGAACGCAATTTATACCATATTGTTGATGAGGTGTATGCTAAATGTAAATCACAAGAAAACTTTAAGGACAGTGAAGTAGTGAATTACGTAACCGCCATTTACGAACCTTTTGAACCACAAGAAGTTTCAGATAAAATTGCTGAAATGTTGAGCTCTCCAGAGATAAAAGCTGAGGTGAAAATTATTTTTCAAACTGTAGAAGATTTGCATATTGCTTGTCCTAAACACTTGGGGGATTGGTACTTCACCGGAGATTATCCTACACCAGGAGGAAATAGAGTCGTTAACAGAGCTTTCATGAATTTTTACGAGGGCAAAGATGCTAGAGCATACTAGTAAGTTTCCGTATTTAGTTTTTAATCGGTTTTCTAAGTTGTTTGTCTAATTTTTTTGGTGACAATAAAGAACTACTATACTTTTAGCAAACCATAATATTAGTAGGTTAAGTTTATGGTAGATTTGGGGCAAAAAGGGTGGAAGAAATTCCACCTTTTTTATTGGAATAAAGTCAAAGCCTCCTGTGCCAAAAGAAGAACAAAAATGTAACACATGGTACATTTTATTATGCAATAAAAAACAGGCTATAAAAAGATGAATAAATCTTTTTATAGCCTGTTTTGCTTATTCCCCTGCGGAGGGTTAGGATCTCTTATTTTTCTAAAGCGAATCTTCTAGCCACTTCTGTCCAGTTAATAACACTGAAAAAAGCTTCGATGTAATCTGGTCTTCTGTTTTGATAATTTAAATAGTACGCGTGTTCCCAAACGTCCATTGCTAAAATAGGTGTTCCGCCACAACCTACGCCAGGCATCAAAGGATTGTCTTGGTTTGGAGTACCACAAACTTCAACTTTTCCGCCTTTTTGTACACAAAGCCAAGCCCATCCCGAACCAAACTGAGTCGCACCAGCTTTACTGAAACTTGCTTTAAATTCTTCAAAAGTTCCAAAAGTAGCCTCAATTGCAGCCAATAAATCTCCAGTTGGTAGTCCGCCACCGTCTGGAGTCATAACTGTCCAGAATAAGTTGTGATTGTAAAAACCACCGCCATTGTTACGAACAGGCATGTTTTTCATATCAAGGTTAATCAAGATATTTTCAATAGTTTTACCCTCCATATCTGTTCCTGCTATAGCAGCATTCAAATTTGTCGTATACGCATTGTGATGTTTTGAATGATGGATTTCCATTGTACGAGCATCAATATGAGGTTCTAATGCGTCATACGCATAAGGTAATTGTGGTAATTCAAAAGCCATAATATGATTGTTTAGTGATTTATAAATATTTATTCAAATTTAAACATTAAACTCCGAAATGGAAATTCTATTTCGTTATAATTTCATTAAATAAATCAACAGGATTTTACTTTTGATTGCACTTCATTTGTTTTCAGGGGCTATTTACTTCGTCAGTTCAGTGCGCTCTATCCTGCTTTAGGCTATTTTTTTACCCAGCCAAAAAGCTTTTAAAAAGGAATTTCTCCCGAAGTATCGAGAGTATTGGGCTCAAACCGGGTGGAATTTTAAGATCATAAATTGTTTTTAGTATAAATTACTCTTTGTTTGAAATTGAAAAACAGCATTTTACGAATGCGCCATCGCCATACAAACAACACTAATTTTTGCACCTGGGATTTGTAGTAAAGCACGCGAACACGCCTCCAGTGTTGCACCGGTTGTAATAACATCATCTATTAAAAGGAAATGTTTGTTGTGGTCTTTCTCAGTAAAAGTAACATTAAAAATAGTTTCGATTCCCTCTGTTCGTCCCAATAGGTTTTTTTTGGATTGCGTTTTTGAGTAGACGTTTCGTTTTAATAACAAGTCGTTGTAGTCAATTTTTAAACTTTCAGAAAGCGATTTGCCAAAAGTAGTTACTTGGTTGTATCCTCTTTCTTTTAATTTTCTAGGATGTAACGGTACAGGAATAATTTCGTCTGCAGTATGCAATAAGGCAATCGTTTTTAAATCTTCGGCATACCATTCGCCAAGAATAGCTCCAATTTCTTCGTGACCTTTGTATTTTAAATTATGAATGAGTTCCTGAACAATTCCCTTTTTATGGAAATAAAATAATGCCGAAGCATGAACTATAGGGATACGACCATAAAACTTTTTGTACGCTTCGTTTTCAGAATTTAAATGGTGATTCGTCAATGGAATATCATGTCTGCAAACGGTACAAATCACGGTTTCATTGGTCAATAAAAAAGAGTTGCATCCAGAACATACTTTTGGAAAAAATAAATTGATGAGGCTTTCAAACATATAATCAAGGATTTATTTATAAAAATAAGCAAATCAGTGGTTCAATCTTGAACAATTTCCTTTTTTTTAAGTTCACTTTTTATATTTTTGCATTACTATGGCAAAACAAGAAGATTTATTTAAGAATGTAGTTTCGCACGCAAAAGAGTATGGATTTATTTTTCCGTCAAGCGAAATATACGATGGTTTAAGTGCAGTCTATGATTATGCACAAAATGGAGTAGAGTTAAAAAAGAACATACGCGAATATTGGTGGAAAGCGATGGTTCAAATGAACGATAATATTGTAGGCCTTGACGCTGCGATATTAATGCACCCAACAACTTGGAAAGCTTCAGGACACGTTGATGCCTTCAACGATCCATTGATAGACAACAAAGATTCAAAAAGAAGATATAGAGCCGATGTTTTGATTGAAGACTATGCTGAAAAGCTCAATCAAAAAGCCATCAAAGAGATCGAAAAAGCACGTGCTCGTTTTGGTGATGCTTTCAACGAACAGGAATTTGTTACAACAAATGCGCGTGTAATGGAATACAAAGCTAAGGAGCGAGAAATTCTGGAAAGAATGGCGCGTTCTTTAGGCAACGAAGATTTAGAAGATGTGAAAGCATTAATCGAAGAATTAGAAATTGCTTGTCCAGAATCTGGTTCTAGAAATTGGACCGAAGTGCGTCAATTTAACTTGATGTTTGGAACAAAATTGGGCGCTTCTGCTGATTCAGCAATGGATTTATATTTGCGTCCAGAAACGGCTCAAGGTATTTTTGTTAATTTCTTGAATGTGCAAAAATCAGGACGAATGAAAGTTCCTTTTGGGATAGCACAAACCGGAAAAGCGTTTAGAAATGAAATTGTGGCGAGACAATTTATTTTCCGTATGCGGGAGTTTGAACAAATGGAAATGCAATTTTTTGTGCGTCCAGGCGAAGAAATGAAACACTACGAATTTTGGAAAGAAGCTCGTTTGAAATGGCATTTATCACTTGGTTTAGGAAGAGAAAATTATCGTTTTCACGATCATGAAAAACTAGCGCATTATGCCAATGCAGCTGCTGATATTGAGTTTAATTTCCCTTTTGGATTCAAAGAGCTAGAAGGTATTCACTCTAGAACTGATTTTGATTTAAAAGCACACGAACAATTTTCGGGTAGAAAATTGCAGTATTTTGATGCTGAATTGAACCAGAATTATGTTCCTTATGTAGTGGAAACTTCAGTAGGATTAGACCGAATGTTCTTGGCTGTTTTTGCTACTTCCTTAAAAGAAGAAACATTAGAAGATGGTTCTACAAGAACAGTGCTGAAATTACCTTCAGTTCTGGCTCCAACTAAAGCAGCTATTTTACCATTAGTTAAAAAAGACGGATTGCCAGAAATTGCACATAAAATCATTGATGATTTGCGTTGGGATTTCAATGTGTCTTATGATGAAAAGGATGCCGTAGGAAGACGTTATAGAAGACAAGACGCTTTGGGAACTCCATTTTGCATTACTGTAGATCATCAAACTATTGAAGATCAAACAGTAACCATACGTCATAGAGATACTATGAAACAAGATCGTGTAGCTATTGCAGATTTAAAAGCGATCATTGAAAATGAAGTTTCGATGAAAAACTGGTTGATGAAAATGTAACTGATTTTATATTGTATAAAAAAAAGCTTCTCCGTCGAGAAGCTTTTTTTATAGTTTGTATAATTGTTTAAAATCGGTACCCTAATGTTATGCCACCTCGTCCTACTATTTCTGGACTATTATCACTAAATAAATTACGACCTATTCCAGCATTGATTTCAAAGACAAATCCTCTTCTATGAATCCACTTTGAACCTAAGCCAAAACCCAGCGCAAAATCAGTAAAACGCTCTTTATCTGTATTTGTCACATTGCCATTATTGTCATAATAATACATTGTATTTAATACTCCAGAGTTGACCATACTAAATCCTTCTACAAAGAATCCAGCTGCTGGTTTTTTTCCAAAATAAGCGCGATAATAGGGAGTCAAGCTAAAGTTAGTATCTGCTTCATCTTCGCTTATATAGAAAACAGAAACTCCAAGTCCGCTATCCTGAGTTAACAAGCGCTCATACGTAAATTCTACAGCGCCTAGGACTAAAAATAAAGCATTCCCTTTTAATTCATTTCTTTTAAAATCGATTGTTTCTTTTTCTTGGCTAAAACCAAATAAAAAAGAAGAAAAGCACAAAACAATAAATAGTTTTTTCATAATTTTTTTTGCTTAAAAGTAAGGTAATTTTGTAAAAAAATAAATTTTTTATCTGCTAATTATTTCTTTCAAATACAGTTTCGTTTCGTATTATAAATCTTTTTGTTAGGATTGATTGGAATAATACACTTTTACTATTGAAAGTTTTTTTGATCTAAAAGACATGAGACTGAAAATTTTAGCATCATTCCTGCGGAGTATTTTTTTTAAAGCTTAAGTTTGCGCTCTTTAACGGATTTATATGTACTTCATCTAAACATGTCAACATTTGTAAAAAACATATTAACAACACAAATAATAAAAACATTTAATGCTTATTTTTAGGAAGTTAAGCAATTTTTATTTAGCAAGTTTCCCATAAACTACCATTATTACTTTATTATTTAAAGTTTTTTTTCGCTTTAAACGAACCATGTAATGCCCAACAACTCCAGGAAAAACATTGATGAATTATTCGTACATTATTATTGACGACAATCAAGAAAATGTTTTGAAAACTAAAGCTATAACTGCTGGTTTCTCAGAGCTTCAATTTGTAGACTCTGCTACTAATTATCATGACGGTTTACATCTCATATTAGAACACCTTCCACAACTAGTTTTTCTAGAAATTGAACCAACAAATCTAGACAGTAAATTGTCGCTAGCTTTAATTAATGAGTTGTACCGCTATTTGAAAATAATTCCTAAAATTATTGTTACCACGGCAAAAAAAGATTTGGCTTTTGAGGCAATTAAATATGAGGTTTTTGATTACTTGCTAAAACCGTTGACTCGGATCGATGTAATTCAGTTGGTATTGAAACTGAATAAATCGATAGTTTCACAAGAAATAATAGCAAAAAAATCCTTGTCTTCATACAACGAGCCGATAGTTGTTGTCCAGCCACAAGTACCAAATCAAGATCAATCTCTTATTTTGTGCATCAAGTCGTATGGCGATTACAGGTATATTGCCGCAAAAGATATTTGTTATTTACATGCCGACAATAATTCTACTGACATTCACCTTAATACCGGTGAAATGATAACGGCTTTCAAAACATTGAAGCATTTTGAAGGAGTGTTATCCGTTCCATTTATAAGAATCCACAACAGTTACATTGTAAATAAGGATTATATCTCAAGGATTCATAGCGGGAATTCACTGTGTTATATAAAAAATAGTGCTGTAAAAATACCTTTTTCTAAAACTTATAAATTCAATATTGAGTTGATTATCTCTAATTTTTCCAAAGGGAATTACCTTGAAATTTAAAAAACAATCATTCACTCTAATTTGATACTCATTCACACTCAAACAACTACACTCTACCATAAACCCTCTTTTTTGTAAGAATTCACGAAGCTTTCTATGTAAATTTATTTCAGAATCTGTTTTTAAAACGGTTCTAAAACCAAACAAATAAATAACAACATAAAAGTTTAAATTATGAAAAAAGCAATCGTAACAATCGGATTATTCTCATTTGCATTGGTGTTAACTTCTTTTACTTCAAACGGACAAATCACTACTATACAAAAAAAAGACAGCAAAACTGAGATTTTCAAAATCGAAAATGTGAAATTAGATGTGACCGGAGAAGGGGGTGTTCCTCAAGCTAACAGTAAGAAAAATGATTAAATAAACAGAAAATTAAATTAATTAAAAGCTATCAAATTATTCGGATAGCTTTTTTTATTTTTTATAGTTTTATTTCCTACTTTTGATTGAATAACACTATATCTATTGAGACATCTTTTTTATTTAATTCTTTTATTTGTTTTTTTGATGTACAGCTGTACTGAGAAAAAAACAGTAACTAAAACTATTTCAAGGTCTCAAGATAGTTTAGAGGCTTATTTTACTTCCGCCAATAATTTTGATTTGTCTTCTCGTGAGCGAGAAAAATACATAGAAAAAGCATTTGAAATTATTATTACGCAAGAAAACGATTCGATATATCGTGTAAATCTTTTCAAAATTGCTAATCGTTATTATAATTTAGAAAACTGGCAGAAATATAAAAAAACCGTACGATTGGTTCTTGAAAAAGCTGAAATAAAACAAGATGTTTTCAGTATGGCCAAAGGGAATTCCTATTTAGGTGATTACTACGATTCTCAAGCGATACCCGATAGTTCTTTTTTGTATTATAACAAAGCACAAAAAATATATCTTGCGTTAAATGATCCTTATAATTTAGCGCAAACGATTTTAAGGAAAGCCATTTTAAAGTTCAAGCAAAATGATTTGTACGGTTCTGAAAAAGAGGTTTCTAAAGTTTTAAAAATTATAAAAAATACTGATTATAACGATTTACTATATGATGCTTACAATCTTCTAGGATTAATCTACAGTGATTTAGAAGATTATAATAATGCGATGGTATACCACAATAAGGCCTTAACAAGCATTGATGATAAACTAACGGCTTCTTTTTCGCAACCAAAAGCAACATCTTATAACAATATTGGGCTTGTATTTAAAAGTAAGAAAAACTTCAAAGAAGCAATCACGTATTTTGAAAAAGGATTAACAGAGAAAAGCGTACTTAAAAATAATCCCAACCTATATGCGACGCTGATAAATAATCTAGCCTATTCTAAATTTAAACTCAATGAAAAAGAAGGAACGCAAGATTTGTATTTTAGAGCACTACGAATTAGGGATAGTTTGCAATTCACCTCAGGTATTATAGAAAGTAAAATAAACATATCAGAATATTTTATGTTTGAGAAGGATACTGTAAAAGCTATGTTGTTTGCTGGACAAGCTTTTGAGTTATCGAAAAAATCTAAGAACTATAGTGCTGTTCTAAATTCATTAAAGCAACTATCTCTTGTACAACCACAAAACGCTGCTGCTTATTCCAAGGAATACATTCAAATCAATGATAGCTTGCAAAAAGCGGAGCGAAAAATAGGTGAGAAATTCACCCGTATTGAGTATGAAACAGATGAAATAAAAAGCGAAAACAAGGACTTAGTTGTTCAGAACCGGAATATAGTGTATGCTTTTAGTGCTTTTGGGCTTTTGGGCTTTCTTTCTTTTATTATTCTAACTCAAAAAGCAAAAAATAGAGAGCTCATTTTTAAACAGCAACAGCAATATGCCAATGAAGAAATTTATAATTTAATGCTAGCGCAACAAAATACTATCGAAACGGGCAGAATTGAAGAAAAGAAAAGAGTAGCTCGAGAATTGCATGATGGCATTTTAGGGAGAATGTTTGGAGTAAGGATGAATCTGGACGGATTAAACAAATTTCCAGATGAAAATGCGGTTCATCAGCGAACAAACTACTTATCAGAATTGAAAAACATTGAGCAAGATATTCGTGAAATTTCCCATGATCTAAATAGAGAGAAATCAGAATTAATTAATAACTTCGTGGCAATAGTGGATCAGTTATTCGAAGAGCAGAAAAAGACCTATACAGCAAAATTTATTTCAAACATTGATTCGAATATAAAATGGGAACTAGTATCGAACGCTGTAAAAATAAACGTATTCCGAATGCTACAAGAATCACTCCAAAACACCAACAAATATGCAAGTGCTACTACTGTTAATGTTGATTTGAATCAGTTAGATAATCATCTTATCTTGAAAATAAGTGACGATGGAGTTGGATTTAATGTGAAAAACACCAAAAAAGGAATTGGACTACAAAACATTCTCTACAGAACAAATGAGTGCAGTGGAGTAGTTACAATAGAATCAATAAAAGACGAAGGAACAATCATAACTATTACACTACCGATAGTCTAAAACAAATAATTTAAAAGGGAATATGATTGATTCAGTTGACAATGAGAAAATAAAGAAAAATATATTAATCGTTGATGATCATCCTTTTATTATAGAAGGATATAAAAACGCGATCACGAGATACCTCCCTGACCAATTTGAGTTTTTTATAATTCAAGCAAAAGACTGTGAATCAGGGTATAACAGTATTACAAACTCAGAAATTGCTCATTTTGATATTGCTTTTCTAGATATTAGTATGCCAGCTTATGAAGAAAAAAACATGTATTCTGGGGAAGATTTAGCTAAATTGATATTAGAATTTATGCCTAATTGCAAAATTATTTTGCTAACCATGTTTACCGAATTTTTAAAGATAAAAACCATTATCAGTACTATAAATCCAAGTGGATTGGTTATCAAGAACGACTTAACCTTTGATGAGCTAATTTATGCTTTTAATAAAATTATAAACAATGAACAGTATTACAGCGATTCGGTTTTAAAAATGCTTGCGCAATCTGAAGAAGGAAGTATAGAAGTTGATGTATTTGACAAACAAATTTTGTTTCATTTGTCTAAAGGAACGAAGCCACGGGATTTCCCGCAATATATCCCAATTTCTTTAGGAGCAATCGATAACAGAAAATCAAATTTAAAACGATTATTAAAGGTAGAATCGGGTAGCGACAGCGACTTAGTTCTAGCTGCCAAAAGCAAAGGATTACTTTTTTAATATTTTCAAGCTCAACCAAAAACAAAAACGACACTACAAGAGTGTCGTTTTTGTTTACTTTCAATACGTTTTATTGCGTCAATGCATCCCACCCACGCGCTTTTAAAGCAATTTTTGTATTCGCACGAGTCACTAAATGAATCCCTTCGCTTTCTTGTGTCATGTGACCAATAATCGTAAAATTAGGATTGCCTTTTATCTTTTCAAAATCTTCCATGGCAATGGTAAAAAGCAATTCATAATCTTCTCCACCGTTTATGGCTACTGTAGTACTGTCAATATTAAATTCTTCGCACACATTTATAAACTGAGGATCTATTGGTAATTTGTCTTCATATAAATTACAACCCACTTTAGATTGCTTGCACAAATGCATAATTTCTGATGATAATCCGTCTGAAATATCAATCATTGCAGTTGGTTTTATTTCTAAAGCATGCAACAAAGTGCGTACATCTTTTCTAGCTTCGGGCTTTAATTGACGTTCTATAAGATACGTATAAGCATCTAAATCAGGTTGTGAATTGGGATTTACCTGAAAAACTTGTTTTTCTCTTTCTAAAACTTGTAGTCCCATGTATGCAGCGCCTATATCTCCTGTAACTACTAATAAATCAGTTTGCTTGGCACCGTTTCTATAAACGATTTCATCTTCATTCGCTTCACCAATAGCAGTTATACTTATAATTAATCCTTTTTGAGATGAGGTCGTGTCACCACCAATAACATCTACATTATATTCTAGTGCGGCATGCGTTATTCCAGCGAATAATTCATCTAATGCTTCTAGTGGAAAGCGATTAGAAACTGCAATAGAAACTGTGATTTGTGTTGGTTTTGCATTCATCGCACAAATATCGGAGATATTAACTACGACTGCTTTATAACCCAAATGTTTTAAAGGCATGTACGCCAAATCAAAATGAACCCCTTCGATAAGTAAATCAGTAGAAACAACCACTTTTTTATCTTTAAAATCTAAAACAGCTGCATCATCTCCAATTCCTTTCAAAGTGGAAGGTTGGTTGATTTTGAAGTTTTTGGTTAAATGGTCTATCAATCCAAATTCGCCTAGTTGTGCTATGCTGGTGCGTTGTGGGTTTTTATCTTCTATCATGGTAGCTGAGGGGAATAAAGAATTTACTTTATTCGTTACGATTAATTTACAAAGTTTTGAGCGTGCAAATATACAAAGAAATATTTGCCCAGATTTGAACCCTTTTTTTGGATTTTTGTTCGATCTTTAGACACAATAAAGTACACAATATGAAAGCATTTGATATCGTTACACTGACAGTAAATCCTGCTCTTGATAAAAGCACCCATTTTAAAGGTCTTGTTGCTGAGCAAAAAATAAGATGTGAAGAACCGCGTTTTGATGCTGGAGGCGGCGGAATCAATGTCTCCAAAGCGATTTCCCGTTTAGGAGGAACTTCGCAAGCAATATTCACATCTGGCGGACCAATAGGTGCGATGCTCGAACAATTAATACATAAAGAAGCGATCGCATATACAGCTATACAAGTTCAAACATGGACTAGAGAAAGTTTTGTGGCCGTGGATGACAATACCAATTCTCAATACCGTTTTGGTTTTGCGGGTGGTGTAATCTCGGAGCAAGAGGAAAGCAACATACTTGAAACGATCGCAAAGCTGACTCCCAAGTTTTTAGTAGCCAGCGGAAGTTTAAATGAAGGTTTGCCAACTGATTTTTATAAAAAAATAGCTGAAATCGCTAAAAAGTCTAATTCTAAACTCATCGTTGATACTTCTGGTGAAGCATTAAAAAAAGTATTAGAAGTGGGTGTTTACATGATTAAACCGAATGTTGGAGAACTAGCAAAACTAACTGGAGTGGAGCGATTGGAACTGGAAGAAGTAAACGAAGCCGCAAAACAAATCATCGCTAAAGGCGGTGCCGAAATTGTAGTCGTTTCCCTCGGACCGCAAGGTGCTGTTCTGGTAACCAAAGATTCGTATGAGTTTGTTCCAGCTCCCAATGTTGCTAAAAAAAGTACTGTTGGTGCTGGCGATAGTATGGTGGGCGGCATGGTTTGGGCTTTATCTCAAAACAAAAGTCTGAAAGAAGTTATCCGTTGGGGAGTTGCTTGTGGATCAGCAGCTACGATGAATGAAGGAACACAATTGTTTAAACTCGAAGATGCTAAGCGATTGTTTGAATGGTTGAAGAATAAATAAAACAAAAAAACCTGACAATTTTTACATCGTCAGGTTTTCTCTATGTTTTTTAATTCCCCCTTAGGAGGTTAGGGGGATTTAATCGTTCAATTTCAATACCGCCATAAAAGCTTCTTGCGGAATCTCAACATTTCCTACTAAACGCATTCTCTTTTTACCTTTTTTCTGTTTTTCTAAAAGTTTACGTTTACGAGAAATATCACCACCATAACACTTAGCAGTAACATCTTTACGAAGCGCTTTTATCGTTTCACGAGAAATTACTTTTACACCAATTGCAGCTTGAACCGGAATATCAAATTGCTGTCTCGGAATCAATTCCCTCAATTTCTCACACATTTTTTTACCTATGGAATAGGCGTTATCAGTATGCATCAAGGACGACAAAGCATCCACAATAGTAGCATTCAATAAAATGTCTACTTTCACTAAAGAGGAAGTTCGCATTCCTATTGGCGTATAATCAAACGATGCATAACCTTTAGAAACCGTTTTCAAACGATCGTAAAAATCAAATACAATCTCTGCTAGTGGCATGTCAAAAGTCAATTCCACACGCTCAGTAGTTAAATACGTCTGGTTCGTAATCAGTCCGCGTTTTTCAATACACAAACTCATTACATTCCCTACGTAATCAGATTTGGTGATGATTGTTGCCTTGATAAAAGGTTCTTCTACGTGGTCCAAACGAGACGGTTCTGGCAAGTCTGATGGATTATTTACAATCAATATTGTAGTTGGGTCTTTCTTGGTAAAAGCGTGGTACGAAACGTTAGGAACAGTTGTAATAACGGTCATATTAAATTCACGCTCTAAACGCTCTTGGATAATTTCCATGTGTAACATTCCTAAAAATCCACAACGGAAACCAAATCCTAATGCCGCCGAACTTTCCGGTAAAAACACCAACGAAGCATCGTTCAACTGTAGTTTCTCCATCGAGTTTCTCAACTCTTCGTAATCTTCAGTGTCTACTGGATAGATTCCAGCAAAAACCATTGGTTTTACATCTTCAAAACCAGTAATAATATTAGTAGTAGGATGTTTTGCATCCGTCAATGTATCTCCTACTTTTACTTCTTTGGCTTCTTTAATTCCGGATATCAAATAACCAACATCTCCTGCAGAAATTACTTGTTTCGGAACTTGATTCAATTTCAAAGTACCTATTTCATCGGCAAAATATTCATTTCCAGTGGCCATGAATTTAATTTTTTGCCCTTTTTTTATCTGTCCGTTTTTAACTCGGAAAATAACTTCGATTCCACGAAACGGATTGTAGTGCGAGTCAAAAATCAAAGCTTGTAAAGGTTCATCAATATTTCCTTTCGGAGGCGGAATTCTTTCAATAATCGCAGCTAGAATATTTTCGACACCAAAACCTGTTTTACCTGATGCGTGAATAATTTCGTCTAATTTACATCCCAGTAAATCTACAATATCATCACTCACTTCCTCAGGATTGGCACTTGGCAAATCTACTTTGTTCAAAACCGGAATAATTTCCAAGTCGTTTTCTAGCGCCAGATACAAATTCGAAATTGTTTGTGCCTGTATACTTTGCGCAGCATCCACAATCAAAAGTGCCCCTTCGCAAGCCGCAATAGATCGAGAAACTTCGTACGAAAAATCGACGTGACCTGGAGTATCAATCAAGTTCAAGATGTATTCTTGTCCTTTATAAGTATATTCCATCTGGATCGCGTGACTCTTAATCGTAATACCGCGTTCACGTTCTAAGTCCATATTATCCAGCAATTGCGCCTTTTCTTCACGAGCCGTAACCGTTTGAGTCGCCCCAAGTAAGCGGTCGGCAAGCGTACTTTTCCCGTGATCAATATGTGCAATAATGCAAAAATTCCGTATGTGTTTCATTCTATCTAAATATCAATTTCAATTATGTCTTATCAAGCGCAATCGTTCTTTGGGCGTGCCGGCAAAAAAAGCCGTCGGGCTATACGCTCTATCTTTTGTTTCGTTACCACTTCACAAAAGGATGCCGCTGCTATCCCTCACGCAAATCCCCAAAAAACAGTTGATTAATTTGCAAATATAAGGTAAAAGTTTTGATTGGGGATTGAACAAAAGCTAATGTTAAGGATCAGCAATTTATTTTTTGTAAAGGATTCAGTAGTAGTTTGTAGTATTTCATAACAAGTTGATAGAAGTTCTGTTTCTGTGTGATAGAACGTGTGCAAATTGCACTAATTTTTGAATTATTTCTGATCCTATTTTGTTATTTTTGAGTCCATCAATAGTCCACTCCCAAATCGAAAAAATTGATTTCCATGAACCAACTAAATGAAGATTACATCACCATAAACGACACCAATTATAATTTGCAAGGCATTGAATCCTTGGCCTGGAAAAAGTTAGTTAACGGATCCGTCAAGAAAAAAAATGGTTTTAGAACCATGTGTGTGGGAACCATCGACGAAAAAAACACTGCCGCACTACGAATTGTAGTAAACAGAAAAGTAGATGAGAGTAACAAAACGATTTATTTTCACACGGACAATCGTTCTAGAAAATTCTCTGATTTAGAACAAGACAATCGCATCTCGCTGTTGTTTTATGATGCGCGGCAAAAAGTGCAAATTGTAGTAAAAGCATTTGCTACACTTCATACCAACAACGCTGTCGCAAATGATCGTTGGAAGGCAACCAGTGCGCAAGCCCGATTAGGTTATATGACACTGGAACCGCCAAATACAAAATCAGACCAACCAACATTGGGTCATGAAGAGCGCTTCGCAAGCATAAAACCCTTGGACGAAGAAAGCAATCCTTTTGAGAAGAACTTTTCAGTTGTAGCTTGCACGGTTTATGAACTAGAATTTTTGTATCTCGACTTTTACGGCAACCGAAAGGCTAATTTTTATTATGAAAACGGAGTTTTAGAAAATAGTTTTTGGACTGTTCCTTAAAAGAAAACGACTAAAAGTTATTTTTTATTGAATGTCGCGTTGTAAAAAGTGGTATCTCCCTGAGAGAAATCAACCCTGCGATTTTTTTGATTTTCAAATTCTAGGCTGTCATTCACCATAAATTTAATCTCGGTAAAGGTGTAGCCAGTTTCAAAGTTTGTTGTTAGCTCATACAAGCTATCCTTTTTTATAGTTTTCATTTCAGTAGGATAATCCCAAGAAAAAGGTTTGTCTTTCCCTTTTATTCCTACTTTTTTAATTACGCTGATATTGCTTGTATTCAGTCTAATAACAACTGTTCTTTTATAGGTTTTTTGAACACAGCTCGTTAGTGTAATAAAAAGTAATAAGGTCAAGAAGACGGTTGCAGTTTTCATAATTTAATTTTTTCGAGTGAGTAAATAATCAATTCCAAAACGTCCTGAACCTAAGATGAGAAAGAACATCGCAACCCATAAAAATCCCATGGCTGCGAGACAATTCCATAATCCGTTTTGTATTTGTTGCATAAAGATGGCCACTAGCATGGTACAAATTACTAAGAAAGAGGCAATTCGTGTTTGAAATCCACACACTAAAAGCAATCCGCCTATAGCTTCTGCAAAAGCACCCATCCAAGCAAAAAAAGCTGGAGCAATGGCAAAAATTCCACCATAATTTGCCACATCACCGGGAAACCAAAAAGCGACTTCAAACAATCCTAAATTAGCATCAACCGGTGACCAAGGCATTCCAAATTTATCGGCTCCAAAGTTAAAAGCCAGCAAGTACCCACAAACAATTCTAGGTATGGTAAGGAATAAATCTTGTGACCAATGAGGCAACAAAATAGGTTTGGTGAATTTGGTGAGTAGTTTCATAATGTTATATTTTTTTGAAATTGAAATTGCTATTGCCATTTACAGGGTTAATTTTTATATCCCATTGATAAGCCAGTATCCCCAGTTACATACAGATCGACTGATGCACTTTCACTGGATTTGTTCTCAATTCGTAATGCGGTATTTTTTTCTGCTTTTACGATTACAGTTTCATTTGGTCTAACGATAATCGGCGAATGTGTTCCTCCAGCAAGAGGAGCCATAATAATATTTAAATCGTGATTTGAAACGTTTTTAAGTTTTACTCTGAAGCTTCCGTGTTCATTATTTCCTAATACAAAACTTTCGTTTGGTTTAATAGTTGTATTTGAAGTAAGCGAATCAAAAACACTACAAGAAGTAACAAATAAAACAGTTGCGAATAATACGAGGATTGTTTTCATAATTAGTTTTTTAGTGATTAATAACAGCGCAAATTTGCGCTATAAATCAGCACCAATCGCTTCAAATTATGATTTGAGACTAGTTTTGGTCTGCTGTAAAGTGCTGTAAACGTTGATATTGTTGTTTTTAACGATTCTTTTTCAAAAAAAATTTTGTAGTTATTCCTGATTTTTAATGTCAGTTAATAGTTCACAATTACAGTCTATCTGTCGAAAGTTCTTTTGGTAGTTTGTTTAAATTTAACGCTTGTTGTAGGGAATCATTTTTATAGAGTTCGTAGTTTTATATTCAGGAGTAAATGCAGTTTTGGAAAACAAAACCAAGTAATAAACTCTTGAAATTTTTAACGCTATTGAATTATGAAACGGAATTCCCCAAAAGACATCAGTCACCTTGATGATTTAAACCGATTGAATGAAATAGTTTCTGATAAGCGCCTTGCAAAAAGAGCAACAGAAAAAAAGAATAGACGCAACCGCCACTACGAAAAACAGTTTATAAAAAACACCATAGAGCGGTTTGATGCTGAATAATTAGTTGCTTTTTTATTGGCGGAAACCTTATTCATTGGTGTATTCTTTCGGAGTTTTGCCAGTGTTTTTCTTAAAAGCTCTGTTAAAAGTAGCTTTCGAATTAAAGCCGCAATCATAAGCAATTCCTAATAAGGTAGATTTCTTGTGTTCGCCATTTGATAAACTGATTTTAACCGCCTCAATTCTGAAGTTATTGATGTAATCATTAAAATTCATTTGAAACCCTTGGTTGATTGTTTTAGAAATAACGGAGACGTTGGTTTCTAATTTTTTCGCCAAATCTGTAAGCGTTAATTCGGGATTTTGATAGAGTTTTTCTTCTTGAATTAAGGTTTCTATTTTAGATTTCCAAAGTTCCGTTTCGGGTGAAACAGCTTTTTCTAAAGTCTCATATTGAATGTCAATACTGGTCTCCAGATCATTTGTACTGTTATGGTCTAATAAAAGAATGGGACTTTTGTCAAAAAAAGACATCTTAAACGGTATCGTAGCATTTGTAGGATTAGAATATCCAGTAATGGCAATATAATACATCACTATCGAAAAGAAAAGATAAAACCACCAACTGCCTTGATAGGATTTTATTTCGGGAAAAAAGTATCCTATGCCATCAAAAACTAGTGGTAAAAGTAACATCACTAAAAAAGCAATCAAATACGTTTGGATCCATTTAAACAAAACAGAATCGGCATAACTCACTACTTGAAACATGAGTTTTTTGTATACATTGTAATATCGGATACTTAAAATAAAATACACAATCATGGAGAGTAGACCTAGTTTTTGATACCATTGCTCAAAGTCTTTGTCCATTCCATTTTTATAGAAATAGTAATCACCAAAAATGAATTGGTCATAAATCCAAATAGCAATAATGTATAGTAGATATAGCAATCCCGGCGTTAAATGAAGTGCTTCTTTTTTCGAAAATTTGAAAGAGGGATTCAGTAAACTTTGGGTATAAAAAAAGATGATAGGACCTATCCATAAAAGGTGCTGAAAAGGAGTGTAAAATAAAATATCTCGATAGGGTTGATTGTCATACCAACCCGCAAAACCAAGCATCCAAGGTGCACAATACAGGCTACAAAGAAAAATGAAAAAACTCAACCAATAATTAGATTTATTGTCAGTTTTAATAGCTTTTGCAAGTAATAAAGCGCTGTAAACAATTCCTTGCGTAAACGAAATAAGTAAAACGGAACTGTAAAAGCCAAATTGATAAAGCATTGCGAAGTTTTTATAAAAATAATTATTTTTTGTAAACCAATGTCAAAATTTTGAAATTAGTACTTCTTGTGTCTTAATCTCTTGATAGTTCCAAGATTATCGATCTAATTTTTTTATCTTTGCAAAAAAATAAAAACACCTTGATTAAAATAGGCGACCATATTGTTTTACCGGATTTTCCCTTACTTCTTGCTCCAATGGAAGATGTGAGCGATCCGCCGTTTCGTAGATTGTGCAAAATGCATGGTGCTGATATGATGTATTCAGAGTTTATCTCTTCAGAAGGATTAATTCGTGACGCAATCAAGAGCCGAATGAAATTAGATATTTTCGATTACGAACGACCTGTTGGAATTCAAATTTTCGGCGGTGACGAAGAGGCAATGGCTTTGTCTTCTAAAATTGTTTCTACCGTAAATCCAGATATTATTGATATCAATTTTGGATGCCCTGTCAAAAAAGTAGTTTGCAAAGGAGCCGGTGCTGGTGTTTTAAAGGATGTTGACTTAATGATTCGGTTAACGAAAGCCGTTATTGCTGGTACCCATTTACCAGTAACCGTGAAAACGCGTTTGGGTTGGGACGACAATTCTATAAATATTGATGAGGTAGCAGAGCGTTTGCAAGACATTGGTGTGGCCGCTTTGAGCATTCACGCTAGAACGCGTGCCCAAATGTACAAAGGCCACTCAGATTGGTCCCACATTGCCCGCGTGAAAAACAATCCTAGAATTACGATGCCAATTTTTGGTAACGGAGATATCGATTCTCCGGAGAAAGCATTACAATATAAAAATGAATACGGCATTGACGGAATTATGATTGGTCGTGCTGCCATTGGTTATCCTTGGATTTTTGACGAAATCAAGCATTACTTCAAAACAGGAGAACACTTAGCAAAACCTACCGTTATTGATAGAGTAGAAGCTGTACGCAATCACCTCACTTGGGCAATGGACTGGAAAGGCGAACGTTTGGGAATTGTAGAAACGCGTCCGCATTACACTAATTATTTCAAAGGAATTCATTCGTTTAAAACCCACAAGCAAAAATTAGTAACACTAGATCGTCCCGAAGAGTTGTTCGCCGCTTTGAATGAAATCGAAGAATCTTACGCAGGATACGAGGTGGTTTAGATTTTTACTTAAAATGTAAAGTCAATTAATTTCGCTAAGTTTTATTATATTTGTTAGAAATAATTTTGATTATGAGTGTTCAAACCGAAAAATCTTTTTTAATTGATTTACTTCAAAATATCAATGACGCTTCTATCATTCAGAAAGTGAAGAATTTTGTATTGCACGAAATCGAACCCGTTTCTTTGTCAGAAAATCAAAAAAAAGAATTAGACAAAAGAGTATTGGAACATCATGAGAATCCTATATCTGGAGTAGTTGCACTTGAATTTTTAGATTCTTTGAAATCTAAATATGAGTTATAACAAACTCATTTTAAAGACTATTGCTGCTATCGAAATTGAAAATACAATTGCGTATTATGCTTTAATAAATAAAGTTTTAGCTAAAAAAATCGAAAAAGAAATACGATTTGGCTTTAATGCAATTGCTAAAAATCCTGAAAGTTACCAGTGCCGTTATTTTGAAGTCAGAATATTTTGGTTGGATAAATTTCCGTACGGCTTGTATTATATCTGGGAAAATAGCGAAGTGTTTATTCTGGCTTTTTGGCATACTAAAGAAAATATTCCAAACAAGTTGTCTAAAATAATATAACTACTATTCCAACAACTTCTTGCTCACGCGACTACTTGCAATTAAGGAAGCAATAAAGCCAAGAGTGACAATCGTTCCCATAACAATCAGTACATTTTCGAGAGAGAAAATCACGGGATAAGCCAGTGAAGGAGTAATCATAACCAACTGAAAATACTCTTGCAGCAACACGATTATGATTCCTAAAACTAAGCCAATAATTCCGCCAAAAACACTCAATAAAGTACCTTGAAGCAAGAATATTTTTCGTAAATCCTTGATTTCAGTTCCCAAGTTAAAAAGGGTTTTTAGGTTTCCCTTTTTGTCTAAAATCATCATGATCAGTGCTCCAATCAAATTGAAAAGTGCCACAATAATGACCAGTGTAAATATTAAGTACACCGCAATATTCTCTGTGTTCAACATTTTATAGAGCGATTCATTGAGTTGTGTCCTGTTTTTTACCGTAATTTTATTGTTGAAAATTGTTTGGAGTTGCCCTGTAATTACACTTTCATCTGCACCAGGCTTTACTTTGATTTCAATTCCAGAAACTTGATTGGTTTTGTATTCTAACAATTCCTGCGCTAAACCTAAATCAGCAAAAACATATTTAGAATCTAAGTCTTCACTAATAGCATAAATACCCACCGGAATAAGATCGGTTTTATTAAACGCTTCTTCTGGATTTTCAATTGCCCCTTTTCCCGGTTTTGGCGCCAGAACTTCCAATTGCCTGTTAAAATCAAGCAATCCCAAGGAGAATTTTTGAGCAATGCCATAACCTACAACTACTTGATAGGTATTGGGTTGCAGCCACTGTCCGTTATAAAGTTTTGATTCAATAGCATTGACTTTGCTATAATTTGCATCTACGCCTTTCAAGTACGTAACTTCTTGTTTGTCATCAAAAGTGAATAAAACACGCTCTTCAATAATTTTGGTATAGGAGGCAATGCCTGCAATGTCCTTTATTTCGATTTCTTGTTTTGGCGAAATCAAAAAAGATTTCCCTAAGGTGCTACTGATTTTGAGATCAGGATCTATCTCATTGGTAAAGGAAAGGCTAAAAACTTTCAGACCACTAAACACAGATAATACCACAAACAAAGCCATAGCACCTACAATAATTCCCATACTGGCAATACGATTGATGATATTGATTGCGTTGTTTTTACTGTTGCTCCGAATATAGCGTTTGGCTATGTATAAAGGGAAATTCAAATTTTATTGAAATCTGCGTTTGTCTAGAAGGTCTCTGTTGTCAATAGGATTATCTCTATTGGCTAGTGCATTGTCAATCTTTTCGATGTAGTCTAGCGAGTCGTCAATAAAGAAAACTAAATTAGGAACTTTACGCAATTGCAAGCGCACGCGTTGCGATAAATCGTGTTTTATATTTTTAGAATTCGATTTCACCGCCTCTAAAATTTCTTTGGCTTTGTCTTGAGGAAAAACACTTAAATGAACCGTAGCCACAGATAAATCTGTAGTTACCGTAACCTTGGATACCGAAATTATCAAATTACTAACTCCGTTTTTTCTCACTTCACCTTGCAGAATATCAACCAAATCTTTTTGGATAACCCCACCTATTTTTTTCTGTCTATTTGTTTCCATGCTGCAAAAATACTACTTTTAAGTTTTATCCCGTAGTTTCAGCACAAATTTAAACGCAACCTAATTATTAACCATGTTTTTAGGAGCTATTTCCTGCTGTTCACTGTATCTTTTTATAAGGTGATGAAAAATCACCTTATAAAAAGGATGCCGTTTCCATCAGGGCTAGGAAATCCCGTGCAGTAGTGCGCTATTTCTATAAAATGAAAAGTAAAATTAAATATTTAAAAATATCAATTTGGAACCTAAAATAAATCCAATTTCTGCTCCCTTTCCTTCGGGAAGTCCCGAAGTTTCGGGAAGGGAAGGGAAACCCTCTTTCTCCATATACGATGCCTCAGCGGGATCCGGAAAAACGTATGCGCTTGTCAAAGAATACTTGAAAATTATTCTTGTTGCACCAAAAAATGATGCCTATCGCCACATTCTTGCCATTACGTTTACTAATAAAGCGGTGCATGAAATGAAAAGCAGAATTGTGGGCAGTCTTTCTGAATTTGCCAAAGACGAACCAAGTGCAAAAGCACAGGATCTAATGCAGGATTTATCCATTGATACGGAATTGTCTATCATTCAAATTAAAACAAAATCAAAGCAAATCATCAAGCACATAATTCATAATTACGCCGCTTTCGATATTTCGACCATCGATAAGTTTACGCATAAAGTGATTCGTGCTTTTGCCCATGATTTGAATTTACCCATGACTTTTGAAGTTACTTTAGATACTGAAAACTTATTGATAGAAGCTGTTGATGCCATCATCGCCCAAGCCGGAGAAGATGAAACATTAACAAAATTACTCATCGATTTCACGATGGAAAAAACCGACGATGACAAATCTTGGGATATTTCTCGAGAAATTCTCGAAACGGGTCGTTTGGTTTTAAATGAAAATAACCGGAATGAAATCACACATTTTCACGGTAAAACGATCGAGGAATTTATCGAAATTAAAGAGAAACTTACAGCTGCCTGCAAAGACTTAGAAAAAGAAACCATTGTTTTTGCAGAAGAAGCGTTGACCTTAATAGATAAAAATGGAATTGATGTAAAATCTTTTTCCAGAGGCACTTTTCCAAATCATATTAATAGCATTCAACAAGGGAAATTTAATCCTAAGAATAAAATGTTTCATGAGTTTGACGATATTGCAATCAATAAAACGGCAAAAGACCGCGCGATTATCGAAAATCTAATTCCTGAATTTTTACAAATTCTATCAAAAGTGTATTCGACTTTCGAGAAGATAAATTTTTATAAAGCATTCCTCAAAAATATTACGCCACTATCATTATTGAATACAGTCAGTAATGAATTAGCAAAAATTCAGGAAGAACAAAATGTACTTTCCATTTCTGAATTTAATGCCATTATCCATCGCGAGATTCAAAATCAACCTGCTCCCTTTATATATGAACGATTAGGCGAGCGCTACCGTCATTTTTTTATTGATGAATTTCAGGATACTTCCGAAATGCAATGGCAAAACCTAATTCCGCTGATTGATAACGCACTTTCTGGCCAGGATGATTATGGAGTAAAAGGAACTTTGATGATTGTGGGTGATCCAAAACAATCTATTTATCGCTGGCGTGGCGGAAAAGCGGAACAATTCATCGAATTGAGTAAAGATAAAAACCCGTTCAGTAATCCCGATAAAAGACTCGAACATTTAGATAAAAATTACCGCTCTTATTCGCAGATAATCGAATTCAACAATGAGTTTTTCAAATTGTTATCGAATGAATTTGAGCATTTGGATTACAAAGATTTGTATGAAAATCACAGCCATCAAAAAATAAATAACAAAACAGGCGGCTACGTAAATATTTCATTTATACCAAAAGTTGAAAAAGCAGATGAAACTAGTGAGGGCTCATACGATGAGGAAGGTTTGGATAAAACAGATTTATATGTTTTAGCGACTTTAAACACGATTCAAAAATCGTTAAAACAAGGGTTTCAATACAAAGACATTGTCGTCCTGACTAGAAAAAGAAGCCAGGGAATTGCGATTGCTAACTATTTGACAGAGCAAGGAATTCCAATTTTATCCTCAGAAACCTTGATGATTCAAAATGCGACCGAAGTAAGGCTGATTATTCATTTATTGAAATATTTAAAAAACAGTTCTGACTTGGAATCTAAAGCAAAATTTCTTCAATATTTAGCACAAAACAGTCAGGATAAATTACCAATTCATGATTTTATTGCTCACGGCATGGCGTTGTTTCAGGAAACTGATTTCGAAAATTGGTTGATGAGTTTTGATGTTTCGCTTTCGTTTCAAAACATCCGAAAAAAATCATTATATGAAGCGGTTGAAACTATAATAAGTAAATTCCTCTCCCCATCCCTCTCCAAAGGAAAGGGTGACGGAATAGTCAGTAGTGTGGATAAATTAGGATACATGACAGGCGGTAATTATTCTCATCTTTTAATAGAGAAAGCAAAAGAGAAGAGAAAAGAACCAACATCTGCTGAGAAATTTCTTTGGATGGAGCTTAAATCGAAAGCACTAGAGGATCATAAATTTAGGCAACAGCATTTGATAGATAATTTTATTGTTGATTTTGTTTGCTTGTCAAAAAAATTAGTTGTTGAAGTGGATGGTGAATACCATTTTACGGCAGAACAAATTCAGCTGGATAATTATAGAACAATTACTTTAAATAAATTAGGATATAAAGTCATTCGATTTACCAATGAGCAGGTAATCAAGAATATTTACGAAGTTTTAGATGAAATCAAAAAGGAGCTAATCAGCCAGGAAAATTTCCTAGATGTTATTGCTCTAGTTTCGGCTCCTTCCCCTTCGGGGAGGGCTGGGGAGGGGAATGCTTACGTCCAATACTTCCTAGATATCGTTCTCGAGCGCGACATTCGCAATCAGGCAGGAATATCGGATTTCTTGAATTTCTGGGATAAAAATGCGGAGAAATTCAGTATTCCATCTCCGGAAGGCACCGATGCAGTTCGGATTATGACGATTCATAAATCGAAAGGATTGGAATTTCCAGTCGTCATTTTTCCTTTTGCCGAAGAAGATTACAAGAGAAAGCCAAAAGATAAGTTATGGCTCAATGCGGAAGAGGAGGATTTTGGTTTGCCAAAGGTATTAATTGACAATAGTACTGCTGTCGAAGGTTTTGGAGAAGAAGCTGCTGCTGTTTTCAGTCAAAAAAAACAAGAAGAATTGTTGGACAATATCAATGTATTGTATGTGGCATTAACAAGAGCAGAGGAGCAATTGTATGTTATTTCGAATATGAATTTATCCAGTAAAGGGGAATTTCCGAAGAATAATATGTGTAGTTTTTTCATTAATTATTTGGGTAACAAAGGCGATTTTTCTGAAGATAAATTAGAATACGAATTTGGAAATGCAACGAAACTATCTTCAGTAATACAACATGTCGATACTTCAAAAATAATTCCTGTTGTCGCCGAAATTCTAAATCCAAAGAATATAAAAATTGCACAACGAGAAGCTTTAATGTGGGGAACACATCAGCAAGAAGCTATTGAATATGGTAATGTAATTCATGAAATTTTATCTTTTGTGAAAACAAAAAACGATGTTGATTTGGCAATTACAAAGTCTATTGAAAACGGATTGATCACTTTTGGTCAAAAAGAAATCGTTCTTAAAACGATTCACGAAATTGTGAATCACAGTGAATTAGAAATTTGTTTTACAGAGGGAAATACGGTGATGAATGAACAAACTATTATTCAAAAAGAAGGAAATGCAATCAAACCGGACCGTATAGTCGTCGTAAAAAATAACGAGGTTTTCCTGCTAGATTATAAAACAGGAATACACAACGCAAAATACCAGCAACAATTAGAAAATTATCAAAAAGCAATTGAGCTGATGGGTTATAAAGTGATAAAAAAAGCACTTATTTATATCGGAAAAGAAATCGAAGTAGTAAATTTGTAATCATAAAAATGGATAATTCGCAATATTGAACTTTAAAAAACATAAAAATGTACGGAAATATTAAAGAACACCTTCAAGCAGAATTGCAAACTATTGAAGAGAACGGAATTTTTAAAAAAGAAAGAATTATAACCTCGCCACAAGGAGCTGAAATCACAATTTCAACAGGAGAAACGGTATTGAATTTTTGTGCTAATAATTATTTAGGGTTATCCTCGCATCCAGAAGTGGTGCAAGCAGCTAAAGATGCTTTGGATACTCATGGTTTCGGAATGTCGTCAGTTCGTTTTATATGTGGTACTCAGGATATTCACAAAACGTTAGAAAAAAAGATAGCTGAGTTTTATGGATTAGAAGATACTATTTTGTACGCAGCTGCCTTTGATGCTAATGGTGGTGTTTTTGAACCTTTGTTAGGAGAACAAGATTGTATCATTTCGGATAGTTTGAATCATGCGTCTATAATAGATGGAGTACGTTTATGCAAAGCAGCCCGTTACCGCTATGAAAACAGTAACATGGAAGATTTGGAGCAACAATTGATCAAAGCAACAGCTGCCGGAAGTCGTTTTAAACTAATTGTTACTGACGGAGTTTTCTCTATGGATGGACTTGTTGCGCCATTAGATAAAATTTGTGATTTAGCCGATAAATACGATGCATTGGTAATGGTTGATGAATGTCATGCAGCTGGTTTTATTGGTGCAACAGGCAAGGGAACTCCAGAAGCAAAAGGTGTGATGGGACGTGTAGATATTATAACGGGAACATTAGGGAAAGCATTAGGCGGAGCTATGGGAGGTTATACCACGGCAAAAAAAGAAATTATCGAGATCTTGAGACAGCGTTCAAGACCCTATTTATTTTCGAATTCGCTGGCTCCTGCAATCGTAGGTGCCTCTATAAAAGTATTTGAATTATTAGAAAAAGATACCACTTTAAGAGATCAATTAGAATGGAATACTAATTATTTCAGAGACGGTATGAAAAAAGCAGGTTTTGATATTATTGATGGCGATTCGGCAATTGTTCCTGTAATGCTGTATGATGCAAAATTGTCTCAAAATATGGCTGATGAATTACTAAAAAAAGGCATATATGTAATCGGTTTCTTCTTTCCTGTGGTCCCTAAAGATAAAGCAAGAATTAGAGTACAACTGTCTGCAGCACATACAAAACAACACTTAGACAAGGCTATCAGTGCTTTTATTGAGGTAGGCAAAATGTTAAATATTATATAATTTTAAAACGAAGTTGTATAATTTACACTTTGGGCAGTTTTTACAAGTTTTTTTTAACTTTTAGTTTTGTAGTTAAAAATTTACGCGTTACTTTTGCTCTTAATTAACTAAATTGTAATTAAAAATTTTAAGTATGAAACATCTTAACAAACTTTTAGTTGCTGTAATGATGGTCATGGGATTAAGTTCACATGCACAAGACAGTAACAATCCATGGGCTATATCCTTTGGAGTTAATGCCGTTGACACTAGAACTAGTGCTGGTGGTGGAAAAAATTGGGCAGACCGTCATTTTTCACAACCATTTGCAGTAAAAGACAACTGGAATATTCTTCCATCTGTTTCTTATTTAAGTGTGTCAAAGTACATAGGAGATAACTTCTCTTTTGGACTTGCTGGTTCGGTAAACAAAATTGATAAATATGTGAGATTTTCTCCGGGAACTCCTGGTAGTGATTCACGTGGTTATTTAGTTTCTAACCCTGGTGATTTAATGTATTATGGTGTTGATGCTACTATTAAATATAGCTTCATGAACTTAATTAAATCTAAAGTTATTGATCCGTCTTTATCTGTTGGTGGAGGTTATACTTTCTTTGGCGATAGTAGCTACGGAACATTAAATCCAGGTGCAGGTTTGACATTCTGGTTTACTGATAATGTAGGTTTAGAGTTAGCAACTAGATACAAAAAATCTTTTGGTGAAAGAGAAGAAGCAAACGGAACTCCAGATGCTCCATCACATTTTCAACATTCAGCTGGTTTAATCTTCAAATTTGGAGGTAAAGATACAGATGGTGACGGAATATTCGATAAAGATGATGCTTGTCCAGACGTTGCTGGTTTAAAAGAATTCAACGGATGTCCTGATACTGATGGAGATGGAATACAAGATAGTGCAGATTCTTGCCCAGATGTTGCTGGTTTAGCAGCATTGAATGGATGTCCTGATACTGATGGAGATGGTATAGCAGATAAAGATGATGAGTGTCCTAATGAGGCTGGTCCAGTTTCATTAAAAGGTTGTCCTGATACTGATGGAGATGGCGTAGCTGATAAAAATGACAAATGTCCAACTGTTGCAGGTCCAAGAGAAAATGCAGGTTGTCCTTGGCCAGATACTGACGGAGACGGAGTATTAGACAAAGATGATAAATGTCCACAAGTAAGAGGTACTGTAGCAAACCAAGGTTGTCCAGAAGTTTCAGAAGAAGTAATGAAAACATTAAACAACTACGGTAAAGTAATCTTGTTTGATTCTGGTAAATCTACTTTCCAACAAGGTACTTACACAGTGTTACAATCTATCACTGCAATCTTGAAAGAGTATCCAAACTCAAAATTCCAAATTGAAGGTCACTGTGATAGTGATGGTAGTAATGAACTAAACCAAACTTTATCTGAAAATAGAGCTCACGCTGTTGTAAATTATTTAATTGAAAACGGAATCGCTGAAGATAGATTAAAACATACAGGTTTTGGTGAAACTAAACCAATTGCATCTAACAAGACTGCAAAAGGAAAAGCAGAGAACAGAAGAGTTGAAATTTCTTTGATAAAAGAATAATTTTTCTCAAAATATTTTTTAAAACGCCCCGATTTATCGGGGCGTTTTTTTTATTTTTATGAAATGATAAATTCATCTTTTCTTGATAAGATCGCTTCTGTTTTAACAGAAAGTTATGCTGACAACCTGTATAATACGATTGTTGTTTTACCAAACAAACGCGCTAAGATATTCTTAATTGAAGCGTTAAAAAAACAAGTAACAAGTAATATCCTTTCTCCTGAAATTTTAAGTATTGAAGACTTTGTTCAAAATATTGCAGCAATTAGGACAATAGACCCTATTGAGTTGCTCTTTGAATTTTATGAAGTGTACTTGTCAAATACTGAAAAAGGTAATCAACAATCCTTTGAGTTGTTTGCCAATTGGGCCAAAACATTGCTTCAGGATTTTAATGAAATTGACCGCTATTTATTAGATCCTTCTCACGTGCTTTCCTATCTGAATGATATTGAAGACATCAAAAAATGGGGAATTGAAATCGAAAATAAAACTCCTTTATTAGAAAAATACATTGATTTTTGGAAGTTGCTACCCAATTATTATAAATCTTTGTATGCTCATTTATTCAATAAAGGAATCGGGTATCAAGGTTTGATTTATCGGGAAGCAGTTAATAATTTAAATCATTTTTCGAGTTCGGTACAAGAGAAAAAATTTGTGTTTGCTGGCTTTAATGCCTTAAATGCAGCCGAAGAAAAAATCATTCAACACCTTATTGTTACTGATCAAGCAAAAATTTATTGGGATGTAGATCAAACGTTTCTTAACGATCCGTATCATGATGCAGGTTTGTTTGTACGGCGATTTAAAGAAAACTGGAAGCATTACAAATCAAATCCCTTTGAATGGATTGTAGACGATTTTTCACAATCAAAAAATATTCAAGTAATTGGTACACCCAAAACAATAGGTCAGGCTAAAATAGCTGGAAGTATTATTGAAAATGTTATCAATGAATCCCGAAGACTCGGCACTGATGGGAAGTTGGATAAAGTAGCTGTGGTACTAGGTGACGAGAATATGTTGGTTCCACTTCTATATTCGCTACCCGCTAGCGTTGGAGCTCTAAATATTACTATGGGATATTCCAGTAAGAATAATCCAGCCCAGATTTTGATTGCCAAATTATTCAAAATGCACACGAATGCGTTGTCCAGAAATGCCAAAAGTTATGTATTGTATTACAAAGATGTTTTAGATATTTTGACGCATCCTTTGGTGGAACCATATGCAAAAACTAGCGCGCTGGTCCATACCATAAATCAGAATAATTATACTTTTATCACGCATCATAAATTGATGGAATTGAATGCAATTCCGAGCGAATTATTTCTTCTATTATTCCAAAAATGGGAAAAGGGTTCGATTCCGGTATTAGAGACCATTTCAAAATTATTGCAAACCATAAAAGAAAATTTAAGCAACGATAACGAAGAAGAGAAAATCACGAAGGCTTTTGTTTTTGCCATTTTCAAAGTCATCAATAAATTGACTAATTATTATTCGAAACACACTCATATCGATAAAATAGAAACACTTTATGCCATTTACAAACAAGTAATAGATTTAGCTGAAGTATCTTTTGAAGGAGAACCGTTGAATGGTTTACAGATTATGGGTGTTTTAGAAAGTCGTGTTTTGGATTTTGACACCGTTATTGTCACCTCGATGAACGAGGGGAAATTTCCTGCCGGCAAATCTCAGAATTCATTTATTCCGTATGATGTGAAACGCGAGTTAGGTTTGCCAACATTTAAAGAAAAAGATGCGATCTATACGTATCATTTTTATCATTTGCTGCAGCGCGCTAAAAATATTTATTTGTTGTATAATACCGAAAGTGAAGGTTTGGATGCAGGTGAAAAAAGCCGATTTTTAACTCAGTTAGAAGTCGAAAAGCAAAAAAATCATACACTTTCGCATGAAATCTATAACGCTGTTTTACCAGAAACAGCCTATCAACCGATGGTAGTTCCAAAATCGGAAAGCGTAATGGTTCGATTGAAAGAAATCGCCGAAAAAGGATTTTCTCCATCGGCTTTGACAAGTTATATTAGGAATCCGATTCAGTTTTATTTCCAGAAAATATTACGCATCAGCGAAGTGGAAGAAGTAGAGGAGAATATAGCCTTGAATACTTTGGGAACCATTATTCACGAAACTCTAAAAGTTTTGTACGAGCCATTTATTGGTAAATTTATTTCTGAAAGTGCTATTTTAAATTGTTTCAAACAAATAGACGCTGAGGTTTTAAAACAATTCAAATTAGTTTACAAAGAAGGTGAAATAAAAAAAGGCCGAAATTTATTGGCGTTTGAAGTAGCTAAACGGAATGTTTCTAATTTCTTAAAAGTAGAATTAGAAAGTATTAAAAACGGTGATGCAATAAAAATAATTGCTTTGGAACAAACTTTCGAACGATCATTACATCATCCTAATTTGCCGTTTCCGGTATTGATAAAAGGAAATGTCGATCGTATTGAAGAGCGCAACGGAGTCATTCGAATTATCGATTACAAAACGGGAAAAGTAGAAAAAGCAAGCGTTACTCTGAAATCCTGGAATCGATTAACGGAAGATATTAAAAGCGATAAAATCATTCAGGTGCTTGCGTATGCATATATGTATGAGCTTGAAGCAAAAGGAAAACCAATTGAAGCCGGAATTATTTCTTTTAAGAATTTAAAAGCAGGTTTTCTTCCATTTAATTTTAAAGAAGACAAAGAAGTAAATTCAATTATAAATGAAGAAATTTTGAGTAATTATTTAGAACAAATGGTTCTTTTATTAAGCGAAATTTTGAATGAAAGCATTCCTTTTGAAGAGAAAATAATTTAAACAAAAATCCCAATCAGAAAATTTGCTAACATCTTCGAGTTTTATAAAAGTACTTTGACGATTAACGTGTCAGTAAGTGCTTTGGCATGGATTTTTGGTGGATTTGAAACTTTTAAGTATGTATTAATTTTTTTTGGTTTCTTCATTAGCCTATTGATAAAACAGATGAATGCTAAAAATGAATACCTGTTTTATTATAATAACGGAATTTCTAAAGTGCAGTTGTTTGTGTATGGTTTTATAATGAATATTGTTTTTTCGATGGTCCTGATTTTAGTCATTAATGTAGTTCTCAAATTCGTATGACAAAGAGTGTTTTAGAAGTAGACAGTGTTCAAAAACAGTATGATGGGAAAAGCATAGTTTCCGATGTGTATTTGAAATGTGAAACTGCTGATATTATTGGCATTCTAGGACGAAATGGTTCTGGAAAATCGACGGTATTGAAAATCATTTTCGGAATTGTTGCAGCCGATTTTAAATTTGTTCGGGTGGATGGCGTCGTGAAATCAAAAACCAGCGATTTACTAAATGAAATCAGTTATTTGCCTCAGGATAATTTTATACCAAATTCATTTTCGATACTAAAGACCATTCAGTTGGCTATTGCCAAAGAGAAGCTACAGGATTTTTATGCCGATGAAATGATTCAATCGATGTTGAACAAAAAAATAAAGCATTTGTCCGGCGGAGAATTACGGTATTTAGAAATTAAATTAATCCTGAACAATTCGTCAAAATTTGTTTTGCTAGACGAGCCTTATAATGGTTTGTCACCTATCATGATTGAAAAAATAAATGAATTAATCACTGCCATGTCCCGTGTAAAAGGAATTATTATAACGGATCATAATTATGAAAATGTGATTAAAGTCTCCACAAAATTGGCGTTGATGAAAGAAGGAAAAATGCACCATTTAAAAGACAAAAGCGAATTGGTGGAAAAAGGCTATTTGAAATCAGGAATGCTCTAAATGCTTTTGAAAAAAGCCAATAATACAATCAATAACTGGTCTTGGTTTTCAATGTGGCTCATGTGTCCGTCCGGGAAAGTCACTAATTTTACCGAGGTGTTTTCAATTTGTTCTTTGGTTTCTTCGTAATTTAAAACAGGATCTTTTTCACCTAGAATCAATAATTTTGGATAAGGGGTAAGATGTAAGAGTACGTCTCTGTCGGGTCTAATTTTCATTCCTTCGAGAGAGGCAACAATTCCTTGAAGCGGTGTTTTTATAGCTTCTTTTTTTACTTTTTCAATTTCTGACGAAAGTCTTTCTCGATTCGATTCACTGAATAAATTAGCTATAGAAAGTGAAATAAAATTGACGAAAGATTGCTTTACGGCTTTAATCGCTCGGTCCCGATTGATTTTTCGTTCAGCGCTATCGGCTTTTGCGGTCGAGTTTAATAAGACTAATCCTTTTATCGTGTCTGGATATAATTCGGCAAAAGCCAAAGCGACATAACCGCCCATAGAATGCCCAACAAAAATGGCTTTCCGAATGCGCAATTCTGATAAAACAGCGTGGACTGCATCGGCATTATCTTCCATGGTTTGCACGTAACTCAAACATTCCGTCTCGCCATGTCCCAATAAATCAATAGTGATTACACGGTTTTTTTTAGCAAATTCAGGAATGTAAAAATCCCACATGCCTTTGTTTTCCAAGAAACCATGAAGCAAGACAATAGCGGTTCCTTTTCCGGTATCGGAATAGGAGATGTTAGTGTTTTTAAAGAGAATCTGTTTCAAAATGGGAAATTAAGTTTTTCGCAAAATTAAGGATTTAAATTTTTTGAAACATATAAGTCATATAAGTTTAAAGATTTGTTGTGGCAAATTATACTAAAAAATACGTATAAAGAATGAGAATTTTTGAACAGAATTATTATATATGTTAATTTAAACACGTAAGTCATTTAAATTTATACAAGGATTACTTCAATTTGCTTAAATGACTTATATGTTTAAATAAATAATTTCTTAAAGCCGTTTATTAAACTTAAAATCGTCTGTCTCCATTGAGTAAACTTCCTAATCCGCCTAATAAACTTCCTTCGTCACGACTGTTTCCGCCAGCTCTTGGTGCAGATGCGATGATTCTGTCGGCAAGTCGACTGAAAGGTAACGATTGAATATATACTGTTCCCGGACCGCGAAGTGTGGCGTAAAATAAACCTTCGCCACCAAAAATGGAATTCTTGATTCCGCCAATAAATTCAATGTCATAATCAACGTCTTTGGTGAAACCTACAATACAGCCAGTATCGACTTTTAGGATCTCGCCCGCTGCTAATTCTTTTTTGGCTAACGTTCCTCCGGTGTGTACAAACGCCATTCCGTCACCTTCTATTTTTTGCATGATGAAACCTTCCCCACCAAATAACCCAGTTCCTAGTTTTTTAGAGAACTCGATCCCTACGGATACACCTTTGGCAGCGCAAAGGAAAGAATCTTTCTGACAAATGAATTTTCCTCCAAATTGTGTCAAATCTATTGGAATAATTTTTCCTGGATAAGGCGATGCGAATGAAACTTTACTTTTAGTGTTATTTTGATTGATGAACGCCGTCATAAAAAGACTTTCGCCAGTCAACACCCTTTTACCGGCGCTTAAAAGTTTACCGAACAATCCGTTTTCCTGTCCGGAACCATCGCCAAAAATGGTTTCCATTTGGATGTTATTATCCATCATCATAAAACTTCCCGCTTCGGCAATTACAATTTCTTGTGGGTCCAGTTCTATTTCTACATATTGCATTTCCTCGCCGTAAATGTGGTAGTCTATTTCGTGTGCTTGCATGATTTGTACGTTTTAAGTTAGTATTTTAAATGTTTTTACCATTAAGGAATTAAGATTCATTAAGAATTAGAACTTAATTTTTCTTAATTCCTTAGTGGTTGAAATTACTTATTGAATATACTTTAAAAAATAGTTGTTGTTTCAAATAAGTATGATGCGTGATTATAAAGTTACAGCTTTAGAATTGTTTTAACATTTATGTTCTTTTGAAAACTGTGCGCACTTTTTAGCCCTGATGGCAGTGGTATCTCCCGATTTTAAAAAAACAAGGCTTTTTAGGCGCAGTTTTTTTGATCGGGAATATAACGGACAGCAGGACTGATTGTGGTTTTGAAAATATAGTATTCTGCTCCCAAAAAAAAAGCAGCCTAGATTGCGCTAGACTGCTTGTTATGGATATATAACATTTATTATGCGTTCATTAATTCTTCGATTTCGTCTACTTCGATAGGAATGTTGCGCATCATGTTGAATGGTTCGCCGCTTTCTTGAACAATAATATTATCTTCTAGACGAATCCCGAATCCTTCGGCAGGAATATAAATTCCGGGCTCAACTGTGAATACCATATTGGCTTTCATAGGTTCAGTTAGGATGCCGTAATCGTGCGTGTCCAATCCCATGTGGTGCGATGTCCCGTGCATGAAATATTTTTTATAAGCAGGCCAATCGGGGTTTTCATTTTGCACATCGGCTTTGTCAATAAGACCCAAACCGAGCAGTTCTGAAGTCATTAATTTCCCCACTTCGATATGATATTGTTTCCAGAGTGTGCCTGAAGTCAGCATTTTTGTAGCTTCGTTTTTGACATTCAGCACGGCATTGTAAACTTCTTTTTGTCTCTTAGTGTAGCGGCCTGAAACCGGAATTGTACGCGACATATCACTGGAATAATTAGCATATTCAGCGGCAACATCTAGCAAAATTAAATCACCAGCTTTGCATTGTTGGTTGTTTTCAATATAATGCAGCACGTTGGCATTATTTCCTGATGCGATAATTGGCGTGTAAGCAAAACCTCGAGAGCGATTGCGAATGAATTCATGAATCAATTCAGCTTCGATTTCATATTCGGTTACGTTCGGTTTTACAAAAGGTAATATGCGTCTAAAACCAAGTTCGGTGATGTTGCAGGCTTTTTGAATTAAGTCCAACTCTTCGGTTTCTTTTACCGAACGAAGGCGTTGCAATATCGGGTTACTTTTGGCGACTGCATGTGCTGGATATTTGTCTTTCCACCATTTTACAAAACGGGCTTCACGAGTTTCAGTTTCTACAATGGCTCTGTAATGCTCATTAGTATTGATGTAAATAGTATCACAATGCGTCATCATTTCGAATAACACTTTCTCGAAATCTTGAAGCCAGTAAACCGTTTTAATTCCTGTTACCTCGTAGGCGCGTTCTTTAGTCAATTTTTCACCTTCCCAAATGGCAATGTGTTCGTTGGTTTCTTTCAAGAAAATCATTTCTCGTTGATGCTCATAAGGTGCATCTGGAAATAGCAATAAAATGCTTTCTTCTTGATCTGCCCCACTTAAGTAAAAGATGTCGCGGTGCTGTGCAAATGGCAATGTACTGTCTGCCGATACGGGATAAATATCATTAGAGTTAAAAACAGCAACGCTATTTGGTTTCATTTGCGCCATGAATTTGGCTCTGTTTTTTATAAATACATTTCGGTCAATTTGATGGTATTTCATGTGTGGTAATTTTTATTTTTTTGTTGTAAAATGCAATCTTCAAGCTAGTTTTTAGTGATAAATAGTATTGATATCATACAATTATCATAAATAGTAATGATTATTCAAAAATACTAACTTTGAAAGGAACGGGTGTTAATTCGGGTATAAAATTTTTGGATACGTGTTTTTATCCTTAAATTTCCACTTCAAAATTGCTTCTTATGAAAAAACCAATACTCTTAGCCGCTCTAATCATACAAACCGTCTCTTGGGCGCAGGTTTCCACTGCAACTCTGCAACAAAGTTTGGAAACTAAAAAACAATTAAAAAATCAATCGCTATTTCAAAAGGTTACACTCGAAAATGTGGGTCCAACAGTAATGAGTGGACGCGTGGTTGATGTAGCTGTAAACCCAGAGAATCCAACTGAATTTTATGTAGGATATGCTTCGGGAGGACTATGGTATACCAATAATAACGGAATGAGTTTTTCAGCTGTTATGGATACGGCGCCTACACAAAATATAGGTGATATCGCAGTAGACTGGAAAACGGGTACGATTTGGGTAGGAACAGGTGAGGTAAATTCTTCGCGTTCTTCGTATGCGGGAATCGGGATTTTAAAATCAGAAGATAAAGGGAAAACGTGGCAAAATATGGGGTTGCAAGACAGCCATCATATTAGTAGAATCCTTTTAAATCCTACTAATCCTAATGAAATTGTAGTAGGCG
>NZ_JBWJVK010000020.1:0-70135 GCF_056428945.1 Flavobacterium sp. GNP010
TTTATATTTGAATCAATAAAATATTTAATTCGAACAGCTGTCTAAAAAACATAGCGAAAAAGAACCCATTAATACAATGAAAATGGACACATACAACAAAGCTATGAGTGAGTCTCCAATCAATGATCTTCTGATTATGGACGGCAGTTTAATAAATTTTCAAAACCTGATTTCACAGGCCCCCGTTCTCATCACTATATTTCGAGGACCTAATTTTATAGTAGAATCCATCAACAATAAAGCGCTAGAAATTTGGGATAAAACACATGACGAAGTAATTGGCAAACCTCTTTTTGAATTGTCTCCTGAAACAGAAGATGATTTATTACAAATATTCAATAAAATATACACTACCGGTGAACCTTTTACAATAAACGAATATATGGTTCGAATTGTTAGAAAAGGAAAACTGGATACAGCTTATTTCAATGTGCTACATCAACCTTTACGAGATTTAAATAATACTATTTACGGAATTATATCCATAGGTACTGAAATAACTGAAGCTGTAAATACACGAAAACAAATTGAAGCCAGCGAAAAACGGTTTAGTAATATTCTTTCACAATCCTTAATTGCTATTGCCATTTTAAAAGGTCCGCAAATGATCGTAACATCTGCTAACCAGGCTATTATTGCTATTTGGGGAAAAGGAAATGATGTCATTGCTAAATCCTTACTTGAAATTTTGCCCGAAATAAAAGATCAAGTATTCCCAGCTTTATTAAAGCAAGTATATGAAACGGGAGAACATTTCGTAACCAATGAAATTAAATGTATCGTACATCGCAATGAAAAAGAGGAAGAATGTTATTTCAACTTAGTTTACCAACCGTACAGAGATGTTGATGATTCTATTACCGGCATCACAATCCTAGCTACCGAAATTACTGAATACGTGTTAGCTAAGAAACAGATTGAAGAAAATGAACAAGAACAAAAAAAATTAGCAAAACATTTCAAATTAGCAACTGACTCAGCCCAAGTTGGTATTTGGTCTCTAGACATAGCATCTTTAACGTTAGAATGGTCCACGATGCATAAAAAAATGTGGGGCTACGATGACCAGAAAGAAAACTTAACCTATTCGGACTGGCACAGCGTGATCGTTCCAGAAGATATAGAATTAGCTTTTCAAAAAATAGAAGAATCAAAGATTAACCATAACGTTTATGAAGTAGATTACCGAATAGCACGTGCTAATGACGGAGAAATTGTTTGGATCAAATCTACTGGTCACTATCACTATGATGAGTTTGGTATAGCCCATACACTTACAGGCGTTAGTATTGATATTTCAAAACAAAAGAAGATCGACGAAGAATTATCTCAAGCAATAATTAAAGCTAAAAATGCAACGGCAACTGCTGAACATGCCGTAATAGCAAAGCAACAGTTTTTATCCAATATGAGCCATGAAATCCGGACTCCTATGAATGCGATAATTGGCTTTACAAACGTTTTATTGAAAACAGATTTATCCGAAAAACAAACAGAGTGTTTAAAAGCAATACAATCCAGCGGCGATACACTTATTGTTCTCATTAATGACATTCTTGATTTAGCCAAAGTAGATGCAGGCAAAATGATTTTTGTTAATGAGCCATTCAAAGTATCGGAATTACTTACCGGTGTTGTTCGTTTATTTGAAACAAAAGTTCAAGAAAGCAACCTACAATTAATCACGGAATACGATGACAGGATTCCCGAAATTATTTTAGGTGATTCGGTTCGATTACATCAAATTCTAATCAATTTGCTGAGTAATGCAATTAAATTCACCTCTGAAGGCAACATTACGATTAATGTGAATGTAAAAAGTTCAACCAAACAGAAAATTACAATTGAGTTTAAAGTTTCTGATACAGGAATTGGAATTCCTGCTAATAAAATTGATTCTATTTTTGAAAATTTTGAACAAGCACACGTTATTTCCGCTAATCTATATGGAGGTACTGGACTTGGACTAGCAATTGTAAAGCAACTCGTAGAAAAACAAGGAGGAACCATTACTGTTGAAAGTAAAGTGGATGTAGGAACAACGTTTAGTTGTATATTAAATTTTCAAAAAAACACTGTTGACTCTATGCATAATCTTGAATTTGAAAAAATAAATCACGACATAACTAAAATTAAAAAAATTAAAGTGTTGGTAGTAGAAGATGTTAAACTCAATCAACTATTGTTACGAACCATACTTGACGATTATAATTTTGAATGGGAAATTGCAGACAATGGACAAATAGCTGTTGAAAAACTAGAAACAAATACCTATGATATTATTCTGATGGATTTGCAGATGCCCATTATGAACGGATTTGAAGCTACAAAACACATCCGCAATACAATGAATTTACAAATCCCGATTATCGCACTTACTGCCGATGTTACTACCGTTGATGTTGAAAAATGTAAATCCATTGGCATGAATGACTACATTTCAAAACCACTTGACGAAAAGCTATTGTATACTAAAATTTTGGATGTACTTAAATCTTAAAGACAATAAACGCGAATAACAGATATGGACTATCACTTTAGAAAAGCTGAATTATCTGAAATCACCCCCATTTGGGCCATTTTGAAAGATGCTATTGCCCGCCGAAAACAAGACGGAAGTACACAATGGCAAGACGGGTATCCCAATCCAGAAATAGTACAAAAAGATATTGAAAAAGGCCAAGGATTTATTTTAGTTTTAGGGGAAACTATCATTGGTTATTGTGCAATATTAATTAATGATGAACCTGCTTACAAAGCTATTGAGGGTAAATGGATCACTAATACTGATTTTGTAGTGGTACATCGTGTAGCTATTGCTACTAGTCATTTAGGCCAAGGTTACGCTAAAATGATTATGAAACACATAGAGAATTTTGCGATAAACAATACCATTTATAGTGTAAAAGCAGACACTAATTTTGACAACATCGCCATGATCAAAATATTTGAAAATTCAGGTTATGTGTATTGTGGCGAAGTTTATTTTAGAGGAAGTCCTAGAAAAGCATATGAGAAGGTATTACACAAACAAGACTGATTGAAATTGAAAAACCGCAAATTCGCAAATAAAAACAGTTAGTAACTGTTTCGTAATTTGCGAATTTGCGGTAAGCTCTCTTTAAAAAAAATCTTAAAATACAGCTTCTTCTTCAGGAGCCGCTTCAAATTCCATGTGATCTACTATTTCTGCAGCTACCTCTGGTTTTGATGCTTTTAGTGCATTAAATTTTTCTAACTGTTCCAGTTCCCCTTCTTCACCACTAAAATAAGGAAAAACATCCATAATAGGAGATTCAGAAACCGCTGGTATGGTATAATCACCCATTGTTCCTTTCATTACACTGATGGTATTGTCATAGGCTTCCCTTACATCATTTGCTTGTATCAATAAGTACATGTTGGTCTTTCGCTCTTTACCGCTTTCTTCGTCATAGGCCAATAAAGAAACTTTGGATCTAAACCAACGATCTGCATTTTCAAAAGGATGAATCTCTGCATAATTAGCCACTTTTATATTCGTGATTTTAAATTCTTCACTAATATACGCCGACATTTCTTCATTGATCCTGCTTTCGGCTTCTGTGTAGGATAACGCGTCTACCAAGTACGGTTCTGTCGTAATCTTTTGTGCGCCAGTTTCATCTGTTTTTCTATATTTTACTTTACATTCGTACCAAGTTGTGCTCATTTCTATTTTTTTTAATGATTTCAAAGATATATTTTAGAGGTTAAAAAAAGCATCATTCCTAAAATAGATATTCACAATTTCAACTGCTGTTTAGTTTTGTTCTACACTTCAATCTAGCTCTAATTGTAACGTTAAAATTATGTTAAAAAAAAACTAAACAGTTGTTTAAATTAAACACTTGTTTAGTTTTGTTTTTGAAAAAATTAAGTTCCATTGAAAAGTAATTTTAACGATAAACAAATTCAAATCCTCGAAGTTGCAGAGACCCTTTTTGCAGAAAAAGGTTTTGAAGGCACCTCCATCAGAACAATAGCCAAAGTAGCTCAGATCAATGTGGCTATGGTATCGTATTACTTTGGATCGAAAGAACGATTACTGGAATCCTTAATTGTTTATAGAACTTCGGATCTTAAAAATCAATTGGAAAATTTACTTCAAGAAGACTTAGAACCAATCGAAAAAATCAACAAGCTTATTGAACTATACATCAATAGAATCAATAGCAACCGTGGTATTTATAGAATTTTACACTTTGAATTCACTTCTAAAAAAAGAGAACAAAATCTTCAAGCTTTTTCAGAATTAAGAAAAGGAAATTTAAAATCGTTGGAAACTATTATTGAGGAAGGTCAGAAAAAAGGTATTTTTAGGAAAGATGTTATTATACCACTGATAACACCCACTATTTTGGGCACTTTTTTTCATTTTCACATGAACAAACCCTTCTTTGAAAATTTATTAAACTTAAAAACCGAAGATTTATACAATAATTACATCAAAACAAATTTGACAAAGCATATTCAACAAACTATAAAAGCACTTCTAATTTATGAAAGTTAGTCCATTTATGCTCTTTGGAATTTTCTATATTGGAATTTCATCGGTAACAGCCCAAGAAAAAACAAGTTTAACATTGAACGAAGCCATTAATTTGGCCTGGACCAAAAGTAATGAGGTTACCTTGGCCAATACCAAAGTTAAAACGAAACAATACGAACTGCAATCCAAAAAAAACAATCAATATCCTGATTTAAAGCTTTCAGGTCAATACCAAAGATTGACTAATGCCGCTGTTGATTTTAAAATCAATCAAAATAATTCTGGCTCACAAGAACCGCAACCTATCGTCAATCAATTAATGATTGGACAATTGAATGCCAGTGTTCCTGTATTTTCTGGTTTCAAAATACAAAATAGTATCAAAGTTTATGAGAACTTATATGAGGCTGAAATGGCAACAGCAACTCAAACTAAGGAAGATATAGCATTGCGGGTTATTGACTATTACGCGGGTTTATACAAAGCTCAAAAAACAATTGAATTGTTAAAAGAAAATCAAAAAAGTGCACAACAACGCGTAACAGATTTTATAGAGTTAGAAAAAAACGGAATTATTCCTAGAAACGACCTTTTAAAGTCACAATTACAAGCTTCTAAAATCCAATTATCATTAGATGAAACAAACAATAACTTAAAAATCATCAACTTTTATTTGGTTACACTTTTAAAATTGAATCCAGAAACTAAATTGGAAATTCGGGAAAGTGATTTTGCTGATTTTCAAATGACTAATATCCCAACAAATGACTTACCAGCATTAGAAAATCGAAAAGATTTACTTGCAGTACGTTTCCAAGAAAAAGCAAGTGAGGCCAATATTAAAATAGCGAAAGGGGCATATTATCCTGCTATTGCAATTATTGGTGGCTATACAGCATTAGATTTGAGTAACGTAATTACCGTGCAAAATGCAATGAATATAGGCGTAGGCATTTCGTATGATTTAAGTGCTATACTAAAAAATGGAACGTTAGTAAAACTAGCCGAAAATAAGTTTATTGAAGCTCAAAACGCTGAGGCTATATTAACAGATTACATTAAAAGTCAGGTTCAAAAAGCAATTGAAGACTATGATTTAGCATTGAAACAAAATGTAGTTTATGGGCAAGCGGTAGAACAATCATCTGAAAACTACAGAATAATAAAAGATAAATATGATAATGGCCTTTCAGACACCAATGATCTTCTTGAGGCTGATGTAGAACAGTTGAGTTCTAAAATCAGTAAAGCATTAGCAAGAGCCAATACCATTCAAAAATACTACGAGTTACTATCGGTAACTGGACAATTATCTCAAATCTTTACTATTTCAAAAAAATAATCATACCTACCATGGAAAAGAAAAAAACAAATAAAAAATTTATAATTATCCTAGTAGCTTTGGTAGTTTTAGGTGCATCATACGGGACATACAAATACATGCATTCCCTAGCTCATGAAGAAACGGATGATGCGCAAATTGAAAAAAACATGAATCCTATTATTCCTAGAGTATCTGGATATGTAGATAAAGTGTACATTAAAGACAATGATTTTGTAAAAAAAGGAGATACTCTTTTTACAATTGACAAAAGAGATTACCAACTAAAAATTGAGGAAGCTAGTGCTGCAATGGTAGGAGCTGAAGGAAATTTTGAAGTTTCTAAAGCTGATATTGGTAGTGCTTTAGCGAGTATTTCTGTTTCTGATGCCAATGTGCAATCAGCAGGTGGCAATATTGAGTCTGCAAAAATTAGATTGGATCGTATTACCAGTGATTACAACAGATACAACAATTTGTATAAAAGCCATTCTATAACCAAACAACAGTACGAACAAGCACTGGCTGCTAAACTTGAGGCAGAAAGTCAAGTACGTGTTTTAGAGCAGCAACAAAGAGCAAGCGCGTTTCAAAAATCAGTTATTATTGCCAAATCAAAAGTTTCAGGTAAGCAAACCGAAGTTGCTGCGGCCAATATTAAAAGAGCAAAGGCGCAACTGGATGCCGCAAAATTAAATCTTACTTACACCGCTGTAACTGCTGCGATTGATGGTCAAGTTTCAAAAATTGATATTCAGCCAGGTCAATTAGTACAACCGGGACAGTCTTTATTTTATATCATCAATAATAAAGAAGCTTGGGTTATTGCTAATTTCAAAGAAACTCAATTGAACAAAATGGTTATTGGTCAAAAAGTAACCGTGAAAGTAGATGCCTATCCTGGTTACAACTTCCAAGGTTCAATTACCTCATTTTCTCCGGCTACAGGATCACGATTTTCATTACTTCCGCCTGATAATGCCACTGGAAATTTTGTAAAAACAATCCAAAGATTACCGGTTAAAATAAGTTTAAATACCACTAACGATCCCGAAAAAATAAAATTACTTCGCCCAGGTATGAATGTAGATGTAGATGTACATTTGAAATAAAAAACCTTTTTACAAGGTTCTAAAATGGCCAAAAAAGTAATGCCTTTTTTTAAAAAAATGATAGTTTACAATTAAGTATAAAATGGTACAAACAGGAGAAGATGATTTAGTAGAATATGGCTTTAGAAGAGTCATAATTACCATTACCGCCGTGCTTTGTGCTTTGCTTGAAATTGTAGATGTTACAATTGTAAATGTGGCATTAAACAATATGCGAGGTAGCCTTGGAGCATCATTAACTGATGTTGCTTGGGTTATAACGGCTTATGCCATTGCAAATGTGATTGTGATTCCTATGACGAGCTGGTTGTCACAACAGTTCGGGCGACGAAATTACTTTGCAGTTTCTATTATTATTTTTACCGTTGCTTCCTTTATGTGCGGTAACGCTAATAATATATGGGAACTAGTAGCCTTTAGATTCATTCAAGGTCTTGGTGGTGGTGCGTTACTCGTGACCGCACAAACCATAATTACAGAAAGTTATCCCGTTGCTAAAAGAGGAATGGCTCAGGCTATTTATGGTATGGGAGTGATTGTAGGCCCTACTCTTGGACCGCCATTAGGAGGTTATATTGTCGATCATTTTTCATGGCCGTATATTTTTTATATCAACATCCCAATTGGGATTATTGCCACATTACTAACACTTTCTTTTGTAAAAAGTCCAAAGTATGGAGATAAACTCAAGGCTAGCCAAGTCGATTGGTGGGGTATCTTTTTACTAACTGCCTTTATTGGTTCATTACAATATATTTTAGAACACGGACAACAAGATGACTGGTTCAATAACCTTACCATCATCATCTTAAGTGTGATAACAGTTTTTGGTTTAGTACTCTTTATTTGGAGAGAACTTACTTATGAGCATCCTATTGTAAACTTAAAAGTGCTAAAAGACACCAATTTAAGAGTAGGCACCATCATGTGTTTTATTCTTGGTTTCGGGTTGTATGGTTCTACTTTCATCATTCCTATCTACACACAATCCGTATTAGGGTGGAGCGCACTTGACGCTGGTTTATTATTGATCCCAAGTTCGATCACTACCGGAATTATGATGCCATTTATAGGCAAAATGATTCAACGTGGCGTACCGCAAGCCTATCTGGTTGCAGCTGGTTTTTTAACCTTTTTCTTTTTTACGTATTGGATGCAACTGGTTATTACGCCAGATTCTGGTGAAGAGCATTTATATTGGCCATTGATTTTAAGAGGAGTTGGACTCGGGCTATTATTTGTACCCATTTCTACACTATCATTATCAACTTTAAAAGGGAAGAGTATAGGCGAAGGAGCAGCATTTACCGGGATGATGCGCCAATTAGGTGGTTCTTTTGGTATTGCGATCATCACCACTTTTATCGCTCGATTCAATCAGGAACATCGTGTAAACCTAATTTCACATCTTAATTCAGCTTCTTTCGAAGTTCAAAAAACAGTACAACAGCTCAAATTGGGTTTCATGTCTAAAGGCTATACTGAAAACGAAGCCTTGGCCAAAGCATACAAAGCAATCGAATATAAAGTAATGGTGCAAAGCTCTGTATTGTCTTACATAGACATCTTTTTATATCTTGGAGCGTTATTCTTATTTTGCATACCTTTCATCCTTTTGATCAAAAAAGGAAAAAACAAAATCAATCCAGCTGATGCAATGCATTAACGATTAAACACAAAACGCCGTTATCAAATTGATAACGGCGTTTTGTGTATTTCTCTATAAAAGTTAACGAGTAAAAACCAAATTATTCCCTTTGGATAATGTAGCATCAAATTGATAACCATCATAGTTGAATCCTTTTAAATCATCTAAGGTTTGTGCATTTGTATCAATAATATAACGCACCATCATTCCTCTCGCCTTTTTGGCAAAAAAACTAATTATTTTTAATTTTCCATTTTTATAATCTTTGAATTCCGGAGTAATTACTGGGACTTTAAGAGCTTTGACATCAACTGCCGAAAAATATTCTGTACTGGCTAAATTGACAAATAACTCTCCTTCTTGCAACTCTTTATTTAAAGCTTTAGTAATTGTAGGTTTCCAATATTCATATAAATTTCTGCTTTCTCCAATGGGTAATTTTGTTCCCATTTCCAATCGGTACGCTTGTATTAAATCTAATGGTTTTAACAATCCGTACAAACCCGAAAGAATACGCAAACTATCTTGTAAAACTTGTATTTTTTTTTGAGGTAAAGAATAAGCATCTAAACCGATATAAACATCACCATCAAAAGTATAAACTGCTGGACGCGCGTTTGAGGCATTAAAAGGTATTTTCCAAACTTGATTTCGCTTCCAATTCAAATCGGCCAACTTATCTGAAATACTCATTAGATCTGATAAATCCGCAGGTTTTTTCTCCTTCAAAACTTTGTGAACTTCTCTTGATTCTTTTAAAAATAAGGGTTCTGTGCGCAAAGCAGTAGGCAACTCTTTTTCAAAATTCAACGACTTGGCTGGCGATAATACTATTTTCATACAGTTTGTGCTAAAAACACTTTTTATTAATTGTTTCAAAAGTACTAATTGAAATCAAGAAACCAAAAATCTTTAAATTGATTATTTAAATAGTGTTATAAAGGATTACCATGTGTAACCTAGTTTAATTGTGTATTTTTGATTCAAATGAAACCAAATAGTACCTCAAGATGAACCCAATCGAAATTAAAAAAGCGACAGTAGCGGATTTAGAAATGCTTCAAAAATTAAGTATTCAAACCTTTACAGAAACTTTTGCCGTTACTAATACTCCAGGAAATATTGCTAATTACATCGATAAAAGCTTCAATACTGAACAATTGATACGTGAATTAAACACTATTGAATCTCAGTTTTATATGGCCTTTTCAGAAACAATTCCTGTTGGTTATTTAAAAGTAAATTTTGGAGAAGCACAAACCGAAATCATAGAAGGAAATTCACTAGAAATCCATCGAATTTATGTTTTGCAAACTTTTCATGGCAAAAACGTAGGTCAATTGCTGCTTGACAAAGCTAAAAATATTGGTCAAACTAGTGGCGTTACTTCAATTTGGCTTGGAGTGTGGGAAGAAAATCATAGAGCACTTCGATTTTACACCAAAAATGGATTTGTAGTTTTTGGCAAACATGACTTTATAATGGGAACTGACAAACAAACCGATTTAATGATGCAACTTATCTTGTAAAAAAATCTAAACTACTATTATAACAACTGAACCTCAATCGATGAAAGTACATAGATTTCATTAGGCATAATTGATCTGCAAAGTTGGATGGTATTGTTTACCGCAGATTCGCAAATTATTCTAATTATACTCTTTTAAAATTTGTAAATCTGTGGTGTGTTTTTTTTAAAAGATAAAGTAGATGTATTGAAAGCGGATAGTTTTGAACTCTTCTTTCAGACACAAAAGTTTTACTTCAAAATTGTTCCTTAATTAAACCTCATGAAAACTCAATTTGGTTTATTTTTGTTGCAAATAGTATAAAAATCATGAAACAAGATGTTATAATTGTTGGAGCTGGATTAGCGGGATTGTCTGCTGCCGTTCACTTGCACCGTCAAGGCCGAAAAGTGTTACTTCTAGAAGCAACTGATCGTCCAGGCGGACGTATAAAAACCGATGCCTACGAAGGATATCTTTTGGATAGAGGATTTCAAGTGCTATTGACCGCCTATCCAGAAACTCAAACACTACTTAATTACACTGATTTAAACTTAAAAAAAATGCTTCCAGGAGCCACTGTGCTCTATGATGGTGGTATTTTTGAAATTGCAGATCCCTTCCGTAGACCATCGGCGGCATTTGCAACGCTTTTTGCTCCTGTAGGTACTTTAAAAGATAAAATTAATACCCTTTGGTTGAAAAACAGGTTGCAAAATTTAAGCATCGATGAAATTTTCGAACAACCAGAACAAACTACACAAAAGCAATTAACCGAATATGGTTTTAGTGCAAAAATGATTGCGCGCTTTTACCGACCATTTCTATCCGGGATATTCTTGGAAAATGATTTACTAACATCCCGACGTATGTTTGATTTTGTTATAAAAATGTTTTCTGATGGTGATGTTGCTGTTCCAGCATTAGGCATGGAGGAAATTCCAAAACAATTAGTCGCTATGCTTCCGCAAGGGAGTATTCAATGTCATACGAAAGTAACAGCTATTGATGGAAACAAGGTGACAACTGCGGATGGAAGCGTTTTTGAGGCCAACCAAATCCTTTTGGCAACGACCGCAAATACTCTTACTAGCCAGTTTTTGTCAAAGCAAAAAATGACTTCACATCAGGTCACCAATATCTATTTTGAAACCAATGAAGCACCTACAAAAAAAGCGGTGGTTCTATTAAATGCTTCTACCCAAAAGAAATGGGTCAATAATTTAACCGTTCTATCTAATGTTTCTGCAGCGTATGCTCCAAAAGGTAAAGTGCTTATATCGGTTTCTTTCAATGGAATTCCAACTGTTGATGACGCTACTTTGGCTGAAAATATGAAAGAAGAGTTGAAACAGTGGTATGGCGAAAAAGTAAATTCATGGAAAATGCTGAAAGCCTATCGAATTGAATATGCTTTGCCAACTCAAGAAAGTGTACGAAATACGATTGATACTTCCGAAATAAAAATATCAGATACGCTATTTATTTGTGGAGACAACTTGCTAAATGGTTCTATCAATGCTGCCCTAAAAACAGGAAGATTAGCCGCCCAAGCAATGATGAAATCTAAAATAAATTAAAGCCTATCAAACAAAAGCTATTTTTAAAATTAGAACAAGAAAAAAACAAAATAAACGTACTAAAAAAATCAACAACACCTTTTATAAAAATTAGTTTTTGAAATGCAATAAAGTAATCCAAATAAACTTTTTTATAAGTAGCCAAAACAGACAATGAAATTACTTATTTTTGTAAACTATTACCACCATAAAAAATAAGAATATTTTTTCATAAAGAGCTTCTTGATATCTATCAATTATACTTTTTTGAAAATGGCACACCTATTACTTTAGCTATAATAAAAAATATGAAATTAGTATATACCCTATTAGTTGCATTTGTCTTAAACACTGTTTATTCACAACCTACTGATGCCTATTTTGAAAAAATTAGAAATAATGAAGCGCAGTTAACTGCTTTTTTCTCCCAAATGCCAAAAGGAGGGGATTTACACCACCATTTTTCTGGATCTATTTACGCAGAGCCTTTATTGCAACATGCTATAAAAGAAGACTTTTACCTCAACACTGAGACAATGGATGTACGCAAAGTCAAAGAAAATTCAGAGAATTGGTCTTTATTTTCTTCGCTCAAAGCAAATGGTACTCTGAATATATTTAAACAAAAAATAATGCAAAAATGGTCTGTAAAGGACTATAATTATGTGGATTATCCATCAGATAAATTGTTTTTTGAATCTTTTATGAAGTTTGAACCGGCGATCAAAGGAAATTTTGGACAAGGATTATTGGAACTAAAAAATAGAGCCATTACAGAAAATGTAAGTTACATTGAAACTCAATTATCTACAATTCCAACAACGATGATTATAGATGATTTGACATCATTCAATATAAAGTTGCGAAAACTAGCTTTGGTAAAAAACGAAAAAGCAATCACTTCAACATTGGATTCTGTTTTCAATTCGTTACTAAAGAAAAATGCGGAGTCCTATGCTAAAGACTTCAATACTAATTTTATAACCAAGATGCACAATGATTTAAAAATTGATGACAAGCAATTTACCATGCGATACCAAAATTTTGTATTGCGTTTTATGGAACCGGTAGATTTGTTCAAGAATTTGGTAATTGCTTTTATATCGGCAAATAATAGTCCGCTAGTGGCGGGTGTTAATATTGTTTCTCCCGAAGATGGTGAAACGGCGATGAACGATTATTGGTTGCACATGCTGATGTTCAAATATTGTCATGCTCGCTATCCGAATGTGAAGTACGCGATGCATGCTGGAGAACTAACTCTTGGATTGGTATTACCCGAAGATTTAACGTGGCATATTGGCGCCGCTGTTTATACTGCAGGAGCCAATCGTATTGGGCACGGTGTAGACCTTGCATACGAGAAAGATTCCTATAATCTACTTCGTTACATGGAAAAAAACTCCATTCCTATCGAAATTAATTTAGTGAGTAACGAATTTATTTTAAAAGTAAAAGAAGACCGTCACCCATTTTCCTTGTATAAAGAATTTGGTGTTCCTATAGTTATCAGTACCGATGATGCAGGGATTTTGCGTACCAATATGACTGAACAATATGTTTTATTAGCCAAAAGATACAAAGACGTTTCCTACTCAGATATCAAGCAATTTGTATACAACAGTATTAATTACAGTTTTATTAAAGAAGATGCTGTGAAAAAGCAATTACTAATTGATTTAGACAAACGTTTTGTAGTATTTGAAAATCAATTTTCAAAAATGTAAAATTTACTTTTTCTTAAACAACGTACTGTTATTTTTATTTCTAATTCTGGCATTTGGGAATCGTTAAAATAAAACTACATCCTGCTCCTTCTTCGCTCTTGATGTATACCACACCACCTTTTTCCTCGACTATTTTTTTTACTATTGACAAACCAATTCCTGTACTTTCTTTTACATCACGAGCTTCAATAGTTTGAAAAACTTGAAACACTTTTTGTTGGTATGCCTCCGCAATGCCGGGTCCATTATCTTTTATAGTAAATTCATGAAAATCTGTCAAAGAGTTATACGTACATTCAATTTCACCTATTGCTTTATCATTGTATTTAACAGCATTACTAATCAAGTTGGTAAATACTTGCTGCAATAAAATTCTTTCGGCTTCTACAACTGGGAAATTAGTTCCTATTGAAATCTCAAAAGTATCAGGAACTATAGAGTCTACTAATTGTTCTAAAAGTTCTTTTACATCAACGATTTCTTTTTCAATTTCAAGACGACCTATCCTTGAATATTCGAGAACACCATTGATTAAATTTTCCATTCTTGTTACTCTACGACGCAGTAAATCAAAATTTCCTTTTACTTTTTGTGGCATTTCAGGCATATCCTCAACAATCCATTCAGAGAGGTTGTAAATAGCTCTCAAAGGTGATTTTAAATCATGAGATACAACATGAGCATACTCATCAAGTTCTCTATTTTTCTTTTCTAAACTTTTAAGCGCACCTATAAGATTTTCTTCAACATTTTTTCGATCTGTGATATCCGTCCCTATTGAAATATATTGATACGGAATACCTTTACTATTTAAAAATGGTACAATAGTTTTGTTTTCCCAATAATAGGTCCCGTCTTTGGCTTTATGTTGTACTTCACCTTTCCAAGTAGTGCCGCTGTAAATATTTTCTAAAATTTGTTTTCCAAAATCAGTTTCAAAAAAAGCATCCATATGTGGTTGCTCTTTTCCTAATAATTCTTCTCTATCAAATTTTGAAACAGAACAAAAATTATCATTAACATACGTTAGTTTTCCTTTTTTATTGGTTATTGATACAATAGCTGCTTCATCAAGTGCAGCTCTAATGTCTTTAACTTCTTTAGATTTTTCGCTAAGATTTTGCTCGGCTACCGTAATATCTGTAACGTCTTGTACAACACCGTTTAGTGCAATAATAGAACCTTGAGTATCCATTACTGGTTCTCCCATAGCGAGAATGTATTTTATCCTTTCGTCTGGGAAAACTATTCTATAATTTATTTTGAATTTTTTACCGGTTTTTGAAACCTCTTCAATACCATTATCCACAACTATTAAATCATCCTGATGGATTAATGTTCTATATTTTTCAACCAACTCATCTGTAGGCATCGTGTTCATTTCAAAAATTCGATAATGCTCCTCAGACCAAATTAACTTTTTTGAAATAAAACTATAATTCCAACTGCCTATTTTTGCAATTTGCTGTGATTGATCAAGTAAATAATTTACATCTTTTAAATGCTGTTCTGCAAGTTTTTCTTTCTGAACATTTCTAGCTATTGCGTATAAATTACCTGTTTCTGGATCTGGTGATGTGTTCCAACTCAAATTTATATAAGATCCGTCCTTAGTTCTAAATCTATTTTCGAAATTTATGGTCTGTTTTAAATCCGCTAGTTTTTCAACCTCCATAATCGTTTTTTGAACATCTTCTGGATGAACAAAATCGATAAAAGGCATTCCCTCTATTTCTTGTTTTTCATACCCTAAAACCGATTTAAAAGCTGGATTTACTTTGTGGAAAAGTCCATCTAAATTTGCTATGCACACTAAATCTTTAGAAAGATCAACGAAATTTTGCAACTCTTTTTGTGAGTTTAAGTATTCTAAATTTTTCTTTCTAGCATCAAGTAATGCTACCACTTGATTTGCTAAAAGTTGTAAAGCATTTTTTTGCTCTTCGGTTAATTTATTGGGTTTTGTATCAATAACGCATAGAGATCCCATGACAAATCCATTTTTGTTAAGCAATGGAGCTCCTGCATAAAACCTTATATTTGGGTTTCCCACTACCAGTGGATTATCATAAAATAATTCATGTTCAGTGGCATTTTCAACCTCAAAAACATGATTGTTCATGATCGTATATTGACAAAAAGAATCTTTTCGAGATGTCTCACTTGCATCAAGACCTACACTAGCTTTAAACCACTGTCTATTTTGATCAATTAAACTTACTAATGCTATAGGAACACCACAAATATAGGAGGCTAACTGAGTTATTGATTCGTATTCCTTTTCTGAAAAAGTATCTAGAATTCCATATTCCTTTAGAACTCTAAGGCGTTCAATTTCATTTTCAGGCGTTGGGTAAACTTTCATTTGAAAATATTTTGGATAACATCGAAATTTACAAATAAAAAATTGCATCAACAGTCCTTTACACATATTTATTCGCTGTTATCTCCTGTTATCACAATAAAAAAAAATATTTGACACTGCCTTTTTCTAAACAAGAATGCTTTTTTACCTAAAATAACCTTTAAATAAAATCAATACCTTTTTTAAAAAAAATTGTGATTTAATTTACAGGCGATTACGTTATCAACTCAATATTTATAATAGTACATCCTATTTAATAAATGTACCCTTCAAGATTTTATTTAAAATTCATCTCTAAAAAAAATGCCTCCAATTGAATGATTCAATTGGAGGCAAAATTTAAGCTAAAAACAAATCAGATTTACATTATCTTGGATTTAAAATTAGATCAATTCTTTTGATAGCATCTTCATAGTGGTATTTTGTTTCTGGATGTACTACTTTAGTTTTAGCAATAGATAATGCGGATTTCAAAGTAGTTAATTCTCCTCGAACCAATCCTCTTACATCTGATTGTGCTACATTATAATAGTCAGACGGACGTCCTGATTTTATTTCTTCTTTCATCAGATAACCCATTCTTTCCAGGTAAGCCCGTTGTAAATTTCTTCTATAAATAGTCACATTCGAACCTAAACTAGCTTCTTTCCAAATTCCTTTGCGCATATCACCCAGCAAATCCAATGCTTTATAATTTGAAGTACCCATAATTTCTGAATCTATTAATCGTCCCAAACGCTCAAAACTCAATAGTGCATTCAAATGTCTGGCTTGCAAATTTCGGAAACGTTCTGTGTATCCTGCATAATCAATATTTTTTAAAGTGCTCACATTTACCAACCAACTTGGCGAAGCAAAAGCATTGGCTTGCAACCACTGCATTGCTTCTTGTTGCTTTGCTTTTGGTACAATATCGTAAATAGTTCCTTTTTGGTTTGGCTTTTTAGCAGCCTCGTAAACACCACCTACATTAGTTACTACATGCCCTACGTACCTACCCCAAACGTCTAGCATTTCTTTATACAGTTCCTCTAAATCTTCGTAATTATTAGTCACATCACTAGTCCATTCTGGTAAATGTGCCGCTACATATTGCAAATTTTTAAGTCCGTAAGTACCAGCCTTCATTGAATTATTTCCAATATCTTCTGTTTGTGAAGTAGGGTCAAAACTACTGCTTTGTTGCCCGTATTTATAGATAATATTTCCCGATTTTTCCATAATCCACTGGTCTAGTGTAGGCACCTCTGCCTCTGGAGAAATCGCATTTGGAATCACTCTGTAGCCCCAATTCGTAGCATAATGATCGTAAGGTCCCATTTGGCGGATAAAACGAACGTTTTTATCTCCAGGTTGTGCAATATAGTTGAAACGGGCATAATCCATCAAACTGGCTGCAATTCCGTTTTTCTGTGTAAACTCACCATTTCTATAATTTTCAGTATCATAGGCACAACTAGCACCCATATTATGAGGAAAACCTAGTGCGTGTCCTACTTCATGAGCGATAACCATACGCATCATCTCACCCATTTCAGCATCACTGGTATTTAATGTTCTTGCTGTTGGATTAGCAGCACCGGTTTCTAACAAATAGCGATTTCTGTACGAACGCAAATGGTTGTGGTACCAAATTACATCGCTCTCGATAATTTCTCCAGTTCTAGGATCAGAAACGCTTGGTCCGACCGCATTACGAGTTGTGCTCGCCACATAACGAATTACCGAATATCGAATGTCCTCTGGACTAAAATCAGGATCTTGTTCTTTCGTTGGTGCATCTTTGGCGATAATTGCATTTTTAAAACCTGCCGTTTCAAAAGGCTTTTGCCAATCTTCAATACCTTGTTTGATGTACTTACGCAATTTTTCGGGTGTGGCAGGATCCAAGTAATAAACAATCGGTTTTATGGGTTCTACAAGTTCCCCTTTTGCATAAGCGATAGGATCTTTAGGCTCTAATCGCCAGCGACGGATAAAGGTTTTACTGTCAGATTTTAATTCATCACTCCCATAATCAATTTGATCCATCGTAAACCATCCCACACGCGGATCGGCCAATCGAGGTTGCATTAATTTTTCAGGCAATAAAATCATCGACTGATTCATTTGAATGCTTATTGTTTCTGAGTCTTCTTGAACCGGTGGTTTAGAGGCATTGTACGTGAAATCTTGAATTACTTCAATGTTCATCGGAAAACTTTTCATCGTATTGATAAAACTACGAGAATCATCCATGCCTTTTACTTTATATGTTTCTCTCATTTCAGCTGATAAACCGCTAATCGCTTTTACATCAGTTCCATAAAACTTAGTAACATCAATTACCGTATTTGCTGAATCTTTACTGAACGCAACGATATCGAATGCAAATAAGGTAGGCTCATAATTATTGGATTTAACCGAAATGCTAATTGGCAAACTGTCATTAGCAACTGCGCTGAAAGACTTTATCTTAATCAAGATTTTATCCTGAAAACGTTGCCAGACAATAAGTTGTTCATTTGTCTCTGAACCAGCATTTACATACCCGCCACCTAAATTTGAAGGCAGTTTTGACAACCGACTCACTAAAAGCATGTCTTTATCCAAGTACTTATTCGGAATTTCGAAAAAATACTTTTTGTCTACTTTGTGCACTGTAAACAAACCCTCATCGGTTACAGCATCTTTTGTAATTACTTTGCTATACTCCTTGATAGTTGTCTCTGGTTTCTTTTCAGGAGGTGGCGCTACAACAGCATTTTTATCTTTTTTCTTTTTCGATTGCGCAAATTGAGTAGTAGGTATTAGCATTGCAGTAGCAAGTGCTGTTAAAATGAAAAATTTCTTCATTTACAGGTTTTTTAGTGGTTAATCAATACCAAAAATAAATTTTAGTCGCTGTAAATTTAATAGTATTCAAGGGTTTAACTTTTAATTAACAAAATGAAAACCAGTTAGAAATTTCATACCAAAAGAAACAATACTGTTTTACTGCACTCCTTAATTTTTGATTCTACCAAATAACAAAACTCTAATAAATACAAACTACTGCACCACGCTACATTTCCTGTTGTTTTACACAGAACCAAATAGTTGTTGCCTACAATTTTTTTTGTTTCATGAGATCTTATGAAATGTCCATTTATTATTGAACCGCCTTAGTCGAAGTGCCTACTGTCAGGTAGATGTGGGTATTTGGATGCAAAAACTCGATTCGGGTTTGCTGCTTGTTTATTCTCATTTCTACTCGCTCTTGCTCATTTTCTAAAGTGTAACTTGTGTAATTTTTGTCTGAAGGAAATACACTTGAATTAATAATTTTATACTTCATTTTAGTAGAAGTAAGAAAGAAAACTACCTCTCGTTTTTGTGTATCAAGGAATACAAAAGAGTATTCATTACCAGAAATATTGCACTCACCCTGCTTAAAAGGCTTCTCATCTACACAATACCGTTGCACGTTAAATACCTGTTCTTGAGCATAAATAGAGCCCGTAAGCAAGAACACAAAAATTAATTTTTTCATATATTGTATTGTTTTCAATATCCGAAATTGGATACCACTTACACATTGCAAAAGATAAGCCACAATCTTTTTTAAAGTAAAATAAAAAAGAGACTCTACACCTTTTTCAAATGAATTGTACTAAAGAATGCCTTAAAATAGGCTTATTTCCTTATTGCATCTCGATTTTTATTTGTATTTTCGATTTTCAAAAACCTAAAACTTTCTTGTTTATATAAAAGTGAAAGTGATACGGAAACAATAAAAAAATACAAATGACTTCATTTAGCAAAGAATTATCCTTTCGTTGGTCTGATTTAGACCCTAATTTTCATGTTCGACACAGTGCTTATTATGATTTTGGTGCGCAGCATCGTATAGAAATTCTAGAGAGTCTTGGTTTAACGATGAGCGTAATGCAAACGCAAGGCTTTGGTCCCATTTTGTTTAGGGAAGAATGTGTGTTTAGAAAAGAAATAAAATTGGGTGATACCATTTTTATGCACACCAAAAGTTCTAAAGTAAATGCCGATGCTTCGCGGTGGTCGATTGTTCATGAATTCAGAAATGATAAGAACCAACTTTGTGCAACTATCACTGTAGATGGCGCTTGGATGGATTTAAAACTAAGAAAACTAGCAGCACCAACTCCTGAAATTGCTATGGAAGCGCTTAGTGTTTTTCCTAAAAGTGAAGGCTTTGAAAGCATCTAAGCGGCTAAAATAAAACACTCCATATCCTAAAAAAGAATAAGCGAAAAATTAAAGAAAAGTGTACCTATTATAAATCTTTAGAAACTAATTAAGACACATTACTGATCATTTTTATCTAGTAATTTTACAATATTTTTTTTGAATTTTATAATTTATTACAATTTCAATTTTTGATCTTTGTGCGTAATACCATTTCTAGATTAGAGTACCATTCCTTTTTAAGTTGGTTCTTTTAAAAAAAACACACCTCATTTGAAAAGATATTTAAAGAAAAGTTTGAAAATTTTCCTTTGGATAATAGGATTTATTGTTCTGTTGTTCGTAGTACTCTTCGTAGTTATTCAAATACCATCTGTTCAAAATTATGCTAAAGATAAAGCAGTAACTTATCTAGAAGGTAAAATAAAAACGAAAATAAAAGTCGATAGCCTTTCTATTGCCTTTCCAAAAAAAGTAGTTCTTACTGGGGTATATTTTGAAGACCAAAAAAAAGACACTCTTTTTGCTGGAGAAAAACTAGCTGCGGATATCAGTCTTTTGCAGTTAATCAACAATAAAATAGAAATCAATTCCTTAGAATTAGTCGGAATTTCAGCAAATTTAAATAGAGATACTAAAGCCGTTTTTAATTTTGATTACATCATAAAAGCGTTTGCTGCGCCAGAAAAACAAAAGAGTGATTCACCAGCCATGCAGTTTTCTGTAGAAGAAATTAAGCTCGACCGCATCCAGTTTAAGTATACGGATGCTGTTACAAAAAATAATCTTTATGCCAATTTAAAGCATTTTGAAACGAAAATTAAAACATTCGATTTAAACGAAATGAGCTTTGAAATTCCTAAAGCTAAAATCAACGGATTAAAATTGAAATTAAAGCAAGGTTTAGTTCAAATTTCCAATGCGACAAAAGTGGCAGCCATAAAAAATGAACCAGAATCCATCTTAAAATTAAAATTGGGTGAAATTGATTTGGCAAAAATTGATTTCGATTATGAAAGTGAAGAAACCAAATTATCGACTCATTTTTATTTAAAAAAACTACTCGCTAAAATTGATAAAATTGACCTCAACAATCAATTTGCTATCGTTGATCTTCTGGAAGTAACAGGTATAGAAGGTGCTTTGGCTTTTGATCAAATAGATAAAAGCAGATCTAAAAAAGAAGTAGCAAATGCCGAATCGAACAACTGGGATGTCAAAATAAAGAAAACGGAATTCAAACGGGTCAATTTTCGTTACGATAACAATAATGTAGCAGCAGTTCAAAAAGGTATCGATTACAACCACCTAATTCTAACCAATGTAAATTTACAAGTTGAGGAATTAAATTACAATCCCGAAAATATTTCCGGAATTGCCAATTCTTTAACCGTTAAAGACAAAAGCGGCTTGAACATTCAGTCCTTTAATGCGGAATTTTTCTACGGCAAAAAAAATGCTTTTGTTAAAAAATTATACTTAAAAACTCCTCAAACGGAACTAAAAGATGAAATTAGAATTGGATATCCTTCTATTGAGTCACTAGCCAAAAACCCCGGAGAATTAGGACTTATTGCTAATTTGAAAAAAAGTAAACTGGGAATTAAAGATATTTTACTTTTTGCTCCTACCCTGAATACTGTGAATCCCTTTATGAGTAATCCCAATGCAATATTGTTGATTAATGGAACTGTAAAAGGAAAATTAAAAAATATTGAATTCCCAAATATCGAAATTAGTGGGATAGGAACAACAACAATAGCAGCAAGCGGCAGAATCATTGGTTTACCAGATGTAAATAAAGCCTATTTTGACTTAGATATTAAAAACTTACAATCTGGTTCGAAAGATTTTGTTGGCTTTTTGCCAAAAGGTACGATTCCAAATTCAATTCAGTTGCCTTCAAAATTTAATGCCAAAGGTTTTTTTAAAGGAACCATTGCTAATTTCAACACTAATATGAATATCGCAAGTAGTTTTGGAAATGCAAAAATCAAAGCTACATTCGACCAAAGTAGAAAAAATTACGAAAAATACGATGCCCAAACGGAACTCAACAACTTTGATTTAGGGAAATTTATAAAAAATGACTCTATTGGAAAAGTAACTTTAAAAGCCAACATAAAAGGAACAGGATTTAATCCAAAAACAGCCACAGCATCATTAAATGGAACTATTTTAAAAGCGTATTACAACAAATACACTTATAAAAATCTTGCTGTAAAAGGAGCCATCCGCAACGGAAACTTTAATGCAACTGCAGTTGCAAAAGATCCCAATCTAACATTTGATTTGGTAAGTAGCGGAAGTTTCAAGGACAAATATCCTACTGGAAAACTAAAACTGAATGTGGATATTGCTGATTTAGAAAAGCTGAATCTGCATGCTGGCCCATTAAAATTGAGAGGTGTTGTAGATGCTGATATCCAATCGGCAAATCTAGATTACCTTAACGGAACGGTTTATGCACACAACATTACCATCGTAAATGCTAAAGAAGAATTTGTAATTGATTCTATTAGCGCGGTGGCAACATCGAGCTCTGAAAAGAACACATTGGTATTGAAATCACCGTTTTTGGATGTTGAGGCTGATGGAAAATACAAGTTGTCAAAAATAGCGACTGCTTTGTCAAATTCTATTGCTACATATTATAATAGCGCGTCAAATTTTAGAAAAACAGCAGTTGAGAAACAAGAATTTGTTTTTAAAATTGGTGTAAAGGACAGTCCAATTCTACTTAAACTTATTCCTGAATTGAAAAGTCTGGAACCAATAAATATTCAAGGAAGATATAATTCTGTTAACGACTCTATTATTTTGAATGGTACAATTCCAAAATTAATTTATGGAGAAAACACCATCACAAATGCTGTCCTTAAAGTAGATACTAAAGACAATGCAATAGTGTACAGCTTTGTAGTTGATGACATTCAAAACAAACAAATACAATTGCCTCACACAAGCATTACCGGTAAAGTACAAAAAAATATTGTGGATTATACGGTGCAATTAAAAGATGCAAAGGATAAAGAAAGATACTTAATTGCAGGTACATTAAAAGCTACCAACGGAAACAACGATATCAATCTTAATCCAAATAATTTGCTACTGAACTATGAATCTTGGAAAATAACACAAGATAATTTAATTCGCTTTGGTAAAAACGGTATTTATGCTGATGACTTCAAATTGAGTAAAGAAGGTAGTCAAATTAGTCTACAATCACAATCTCAGCAAAGAAACGCTCCGCTAGCAATCGATTTTACAGATTTTGATATAAAAACCATTACCAGTTTTGTAGAAAAAGGGGATTTACAGATGAGCGGTAAAATCAATGGAAATGCGTTGGTCAAAAATATAAGCACTACACCTCTTTTTACTTCGGACTTAAACATTGAAAATTTTACTTTCAAAAAAGACACTGTCGGAAACATTAGCATCAAAGTAAATAATGCAATTGCAAATCAATATGACGCTGTAATTGCCATTACTGGTCAGGGAAATCAAGTTAATCTAGAAGGGAATTATAAAACTAAAGACAGCAGTTTTGATATGGATCTAGATATTGATAAATTGAATTTAAAAAGCATTCAAGGTTTTACACTTGATAATATTACGGAAAGCACAGGATTCTTAAATGGGAATTTTAAAATTACGGGCAATACAAATCAGCCTAAAGTAATTGGAGAATTAAAGTTCAATGAAATTGGTTTCAAAGTGAAGCAGCTCAATGCAACATTCAATTCTTTGAATGATAAAATTGTATTTACAAACGATGCTATTCTTTTTGATAATTTTATAATCAAGGATGAAAAAAACAATGATCTCGCCATAAACGGAAAAATTGATAGTGCTAATTTCAGTAATTTTGGCTTTGACTTAGCCATCGATGCTGATAATTTTAAAGCCATTAATTCGAAAGAAAAAGACAATGCTTCCTATTACGGCGAATTGTATTTGGACAATCATTTGAAACTATCTGGGAATTTAGACAATCCTATTGTAGAAGGTAACATAAAAATTAATAAAGACACAAAATTTACTATTGTTATACCGCAATCAGACCCTTCAATTGCGGATAGAGAGGGAATTGTAGAATTTATCGATCAAGACAATCCTAAATTAGCAAACACTATCTCTTTGGACGAGTTAAAGAGTGAAATGGACATCAAAGGCATCAATGCATCAGTAAATATTGAAATTGATAAAGATGCCGAACTATCACTGGTTATTGATAAAGCAAATGGGGATTTCCTAAAATTAAAAGGAGAAGCGCAATTAAACGGCGGTATTGATCCATCAGGAAAAACGACATTGACTGGAAGATATGAATTATCTGAAGGTAGTTATGAAATGAATTTTAATGCTATCAAAAGAAAATTCGACATCAAAAAAGGCAGTTATATTCTCTGGACTGGAGAACCTACAACGGCTGATATCAATATTACTGCAGTTTACAAAACAGAAGCCGCTCCCCTTGATTTAATAAATGATCAATTAGGTGATGTTACCGCTGAAATAAGAAATACGTACAAACAAAAAATTCCTTTTGAAACCGAATTAAAAATGACTGGTGATTTGATGAAGCCAAACATTTCATTTGACATTATTTTACCGGAGGGCAACAATAGTGTTTCTACAGAAATCATCAATGCTACGCAAGCCAAATTGACACAATTGCGTCAACAACCAGACGAGTTAAACAAGCAAGTTTTTTCCTTACTGTTATTGAATAGATTTATAGGAGAAAATCCTTTTGCTAGTGAAACTGGTATTGCTAGCGTGTCCTCGATTGCAAGAGAAAGCGCCAGTAAAATTTTATCGCAGCAATTGAATAACTTAGCGAGTGATTTAATTGAAGGCGTAGAATTGAATTTTGATTTGAATACCTCAGATGATTACACTACTGGTCAACGCGAAAACAAAACTGATTTAAGCATAGGAATTTCAAAGAAATTATTGAATGATCGATTAAAAGTCACTTTGGGAAGTAGTTTTGGAATCGAAGGCCCACAACAAGTGAATCAAAACGCTAATAATATCGCAGGTGATGTTTCTATTGACTACCAACTTTCTAAAGATGGAAGATATAAAATGCGAGCCTACCGCGTTAATAAATACCAAGTAGCCTTGCAAGGAGAAGTTGTAGAAACTGGAATTGCTTTTATAATCACCTTGGATTACAATAAATTCAGTGAGTTGTTTCGCAAAAATGAAGCGAAAAAAGCAAAACAAAAACAGAAAAAGAATTAAATAAAGTACGTTTAAAATGTGCCTTTAGGCACTAAATATTGGTAGGAATAATATAAATTTCAAACAAAAATGTCCCGTAGGGACTATACCATTATGGCAAATACATATACACAAATACATATTCATTTTGTCTTTGCAGTAAAATTTAGAGATGGTAGTATAAATTCTCAATGGAAAAATACTCTTTATAAATATATAACAGGAATTATTCACAACAACAATCATAAGTTATTGGCAATTAATGGAACCTCAGATCATATTCATATTTTGATTGGACTTAGACCTTCACAATCTATTTCTGACTTAATGAAAGATGTAAAACAAAGTTCTTCAAAGTGGATTAATGAGAATAAATTAGTTAAAGGACATTTTGAATGGCAAGAAGGCTATGGCGCTTTTTCACATAGTAAATCACAAATAAACAAAGTAATAGATTATATTGATAATCAAGAATCTCATCATAAAAAGTTAACTTTTAAAGAAGAATACTTAGATTTTCTTAAAAAATTTGAAGTTGATTATGATGAAAAATTTATTTTTAAAGAATTGATTTAGAATAAGTATAGTCCCTACGGGACATAGAAATAATTATATCCTTTACTACCAATATTTAGTTCCTAACGGAACAACAATAACAACAAATAATATATGAACAAGAACCATTTATTATATTTTCTTTTTTTAGCATTGTTCGCTTCATCGTGCAGCAATACTCGATTTCTTCCCGAAGGAGAACTGTTGTATACTGGCGCAAAAGTTACCGTTGAAGGAAAAGACGTGTCTAAAAAAGAAAAAAAAGCGTTAAAAACAGCATTAAAAGAAGTTCTTAGACCAAAGCCAAATTCCTCGATTTTAGGATTACGACCTAAATTATATATCTATAATCTGGCTGGGACGCCAAAGAAAGAAAAAGGATGGCGCTACTGGTTGAGAACCAAAGTAGGCGAAGCTCCCGTTTTATACAGTCAAGTAGATTTAGAATACAACAAAAGTGTTTTACAAAACTTTGCAGAAAACAGTGGCTATTTCAATACAAGAACATCGGCAGATTCAACCCGACATGGTAAAAAAGCAACCGCAGAATATATCGTAAAACCCGGAAAGCAATATAAAATTAAAGAAGTAAAATTCCCTACAGATTCCTCTATAATTTCAACTGCGGTTCGCAATACCAGAAGAAGAAGTCTGCTAAAAGAAAAAGAAGGTTATAGTCTTGCTGTTATTAAAGAAGAAAGAATTCGTATTGACGCCAGACTAAAAGAAAAAGGATTCTTTTATTTTAATCCTGATTATCTCAAAGTACAAGTAGATACAACTGTGGCTGATCATCAGGTGGATCTTATTGTAAAGGTAAAAGACGAAGCTCCAAAACTGGCTGAGACACCATACAAAATCAATAAAATCATCGTTTATCCCAACTATTCTATAGGTTCTGACAGTGTGAAAACGAATTTGGATTCTATTAAAAAATACAATGATTTATCCATAATAGATAAGGAAAATTTATTTAAACCGCGCATTTTTGATCGAGCATTATATTTCAAAAAAAATGATTTATACAACCGTAGCAATCATAATCTGTCATTAAACCGTCTCGTAAACTTGGGCACATTCAAGTTTGTAAAAAACCAATTTAAGGTTTCTGATACTACGGGCAATTATCTCGATGCGTATTATTTTTTAACTCCTTTACCTAAAAAATCAATCCGATTAGAACTGTTGGCCAAAACGAATTCTGCTAATTACACCGGAACCGAACTCAATTTAAATTGGAGCAACCGAAATACGTTTAGAGGAGCAGAATTACTTACCATTTCAGCTTTTGGTGGTGTCGAAGTACAAGTATCTGGACAAAACAATGGATTTAATGTCTACCGAATTGGAACCCAAGCTGATTTAGTTTGGCCACGATTAGTTGCCCCTTTTAAACTCAATTCGCCCAGCGGTTTTGTACCCAAAACAAAAGCTACAATAGGCTATGAGTTTCAAAACAGAACTAAATTATATTCCCTTCAAACTTTTAAAGGTTCCTTTGGATATTTATGGAAAGAAAATGAACGAAAGGAACATGTTTTGAATGTTACTGAGATAACATACGCCAGTCCAAGAAATGTAACTCCTCTATATCAGGAGCAAATTGCCGCAAATGAATCCCTTGGAAAAGTAATTGAAAAACAATTGATTTTTGGACCAACCTACTCCTACACTTACACCAATACGTTACAAAAAAGAAAGAAAAACACCTTTTATTACAAAGGAACAATCGACTTAGCAGGAAATGTGGCAGGTTTAGTTTCGGGTGCGAATCTTAGAAAAGGTGATACTATTAAATTATTCGATGTTCCGTTTAGTCAATTTATCAAAATAGAAAGTGATTTTAGACATTATTACAAGTTAGGACCTGATTCTCAAATAGCAAGCCGAATTATCGCAGGTGCTGGATTTGCTTATGGAAACTCTCGAGAAATGCCCTTTATCAAACAATTCTTCATTGGTGGCACCAATAGTTTACGCGCTTTTAGAGCACGTTCTATCGGACCGGGAAGTTTTGACGGTGCTTCAACAAATACCAATACGTTTTTACCCGATCAATCTGGTGATTTAAAATTGGAATTCAATACCGAATACCGAGCTAAAATTTACGGATTAGTGAAAGGAGCGCTATTCATAGATGCCGGTAATATCTGGCTATTGAATGAGAATCCAGATAAACCCGGAGCTACATTTTCGAAAAAATTTCTGAGTGAAATGGCCGTAGGAGCTGGCGCTGGATTGCGTTTTGATTTCTCATTTCTGATTCTGAGAACAGATCTTGCCTTCCCTATTCGAAAACCATATTTGCCCGATGGTAATCGTTGGGTTTTAGACCAAATCAGTTTTGGAAATGGTTCATGGCGCAAAGAAAATTTAATTTTCAATTTGGCTATTGGCTATCCATTTTAGTATAATACAATCTGGATAAAAAAAAGAGCACGATGATTTCGTGCTCTTTTGTATAATAACTAATCAAGGCGTAAAATCTTTTTTTGTGCCGTTAGGCACTAAATATTGGTAGTAATTGGGTTTAAAATTTGTTAGCGTGCCGTAGGTACGCAACATTTATGGTTTTGTTGCGTACCTACGGCACGCTAAATTCGCTTCAAATGTTGTGTTTTTTTTTACCAATATTTAGTACCTAACGGCACAATTTAACTATTAATTCCCATAATAAATTATCCAGTTTTAGTTTACCAAGAATAAGGCATTGCTAAATAATAAAATTCCGTTTTCCCAGAAACCTCTAAATAACGGATTATCTACCATGTAAATAACTGCTCCATTTTCCTTTTTATCTACAGCAAAACTTACCGTATTGTTTAGTTTCTTTTTAATTTCATTACCGACAAATCCATAACTTTTATACTCTATTGGTACATAAACAACATTTATTGCTTTTTTCAACAATGAATAATGCCTGTCATCTGTTTTTAGACTAAAATATTTATCGCCTAAACCAAAAGACATTGGATGTGTTTTATTCAACAAATTCTCGATGATGGCGCCAGGAATTGATTTCGATATGTACCTTCGTTCTGTTTCTTGGAAATCTAAAAAGCGCTCTTTTAATGCCTCTTCTTCAGCTTCTTTTTCAGAACTCAATTTTTCTTCCTCCGAAGCAAAGAGACTCAGAGCATATCCTTCTTTACCTTCAAATAAGCTAAGTGCACTATTCATTGCAATCAATTTTCCGCCGTTATTTACCCACGCTCCAATTTGTTTTTGTTGCTCTTCGGAGAAATCATAATAGCCATCAGGTAAAATCAAGGTATTGTAATCGTATAATTTAATTCTTTTCAAATTATCAGCATCAACAACACTTACGGGATACCCCAATGTTTCTTCTAAGTAATACCAAACAGCACCAAATTCAGTAGACCCGACTCCTTTTCCTGATAATAATACAATTTTAGGCGCTTTTAGTAAATTAAAATTCTCGCCTCCTACATCTTTTGAGTTAGATGAAAATCCAGTTAAAATGTAATTAAAATCTGTTTTTATTTTCACCAATTCAGATATCGTTTTTTCAAAATCGACTACTTTGGGATTATCAGTTTTTGTAACCAGCAAACCACCTGGTTCCACGGTTTGATCACCGAAAACTGCTTTTTTCATAGCAGAACGTACTTTGATATTATTTTGGTGCAACAAGGACAAAACCTGAGCTGATACTCTATTATTCCAAGGAATATGAAAAGCATATACATTTTGAGGAATCGTTTTTTCTTGTATTGCTATGGACGCTTTTGTTTTGATAGCAATACTGTTTTTCAACGCATAGCCTTCAACTCCATACGCCAAGGGCAACGCCCAAGCGGTGATATCATAGGATAAACTGTCATTCAGCTTTTGATTTGGTTCAAAAAGTACTTGTGCAAAAACAGCTTTTTGTTGGTCTACTTTTACAATTAAATCATTAGGTTCAATTGTGAAATCTTTCTCTGCTTTGGTATAATAACTAAATCCCGAAGTTTTTTGACTCGCATCAGCATAACTGAATTCCACATTATTCTTTTTCAACAAATCCGCCATTTGAACTAACTTCGGATTGTTTTTCATTACATACATTTTATAATTTCCCTTCACTGTTTTTCGGGAATTATTCATAAAACCTCTGAATCCTTTCAGCAAAACATCTGCTTGGGCTGCTGCCGATTCTACGACCGTTAATACTGCCGTTGCATGATGTGTCAGTCGATCTTTGATCGTTAAATTGATGCCGTTACTCATCACAACTTCTCTTCCCGCTCCTATTCCGCCTTGTTCCAATGTCATTCCTACGGCTCCGTTGTAAGTAGGATAGGTATCGCCATAACTGGGATAAAACAAATCAAATCGCTCTCCTGTGTTGTACATCCAGTTTTGAGCATCAAATTTTTTAGAAATATTTTTACCAAGAGTGTAATGAAAATCTTTTTGATACTTTTCAATGTATTCGTGCAAAGGCTCTGCTGATGGTGGAAAGAAATACGGAGAATCGTACCCCATTTCATGTACATCTGTATGAACTTGTGGCATCCATTGGTTATACAAAGCAATTCGCTGCTGTGACTCCGCTTGTGTTTGCCAAGCCCAGTCTCTATTTAAATCGAAAATATAGTGGTTGTACCTGCCGCCCGGCCACTCTTCCATGTGTTCTCTATCTGACAATTCTGGATGCGTTTTCTTCCCTGAAATTTCTCGTAACCAATTTCCGTATCTAGAATATCCATCGGGATTGATGCACGGGTCTAGGATCACAATTGTATTTTCTAACCACTTTTTAGTCTCAGCATTCGAAGGATTTACTAATTCGTATGCTACCGTCATAGCGCTTTCAGTTCCTGCAAATTCGTTTCCATGTACATTAAAACTCAACCATACAATTAGTTTATCGCCAATCATTTGCGATTTATTTTGGGACAAACCAATGGCTGCTAAATTGTTATTTCTAATTTGTTCTAAATTGGCTAAATTCTCCGGACTAGAAATAAAATAGACATTCAAATCCCGTTGCTCTGGCGTTACACCATACTTCTGATGTTTGATTAAAGTGGACTTTTCTGTAAGATGTTTGAAATAATTTTCAGCTTGATGGTAATAGGTAATTTGTTTTCCGTAATTGGGTAAAAACTGAGATGGACTTTGCACTTGCGAATGGGCAATTAATACAAAAGTTAGCATTAGATAAAAAGAAAAAACAGTCTTTTTCATATTATTTTGGGTTAGTTATGTTTCAAAAATAGCCATTTACGAACTATTGCACAAGCTAAATTTCGGATTAGTTACATATTAATTATCCTAAACCTCAAGTTTTTATTAATTCATTTTTTGTTGAAGAATACTAAAAATAGAGCACCTTTCGTTATTATATAAACAATAATAGTAAGTTTTGGATTAGTATCCTTGCTACATTCTATTATATTTGCAAACAACAAAATTCACACTACAGATGGAAGAATGTATCTCAGTTTTTGACATGCTAAAAATTGGTGTTGGGCCTTCAAGCTCGCACACATTAGGGCCTTGGAGAGCTGCAGAGCGGTTTCTTGGCGAATTGCGAAGCGAAAATTTATTTCCTAAAGTCGAGCGCGTAAAAATAGACTTGTACGGTTCCCTTTCCTTAACAGGAAAAGGTCATGCCACTGATTTGGCAGTAATGCTAGGGTTAAGCGGACAGGATCCAGAATACATTCCAGTGGAAAATATTGATGCGATAATAAAATCAATTGAAACAAAAAACGAAATCAATTTAGGTAACGAAAAACTAGTTCCTTTTTATTTCCTCCAAGACATCGTTTTCAATAAAAACTTCCTTCCTTTTCATGCCAATGGAATGACTTTTACGGCGTATATGACAGATGACAGTGAGTTCGTTTCTACCTTTTATTCAATTGGTGGCGGATTTGTAGTCAAAGAAGAACGCATTAACGCCAAGAAGAAAATAGAAATAAAATGTGCTTTTCCTTATCCAATTGAGAAAGCAGCCGAACTATTGACGATCTGTAAAACAGAAAATAAATCCATTTCAGAAATCGTTTATGAAAATGAAAAATCGATGCGCACCGAAGCAGTTATCGATCATGAATTGATACGCATTTGGAAAACAATGCTCGAATGTATGTACATTGGTTGCCATTCAGAAGGGATTCTCCCAGGAGGTTTAAACGTGCGCCGCAGAGCTTTTGATATGCACCAAAACCTCATCGGTTTAGCCAATTATGATTCGCCTCAAAGCTGGCTCGAAGAAATCCGTAAAACCGAAGTGAAGTTTCGCCAAATCTTGCAATGGGTAAGTTGCTTTGCCTTAGCTGTAAATGAAGTAAATGCAGCTTTAGGTCGCGTGGTTACAGCACCAACTAATGGTAGCGCAGGAGTAATTCCTGCCGTTTTAATGTATTATTTAGTCATTGAAAACCATAATGCTGGTGAAAAAGAAATCAAACAATTCCTTATGGTTGCTGGTGAAATAGGTAGTATTTTCAAAAAAGGTTCAACCATATCTGCAGCAATGGGTGGCTGTCAAGCTGAAATAGGTGTATCATCTGCCATGGCAGCGGCGGCTTTGTGCGAATTGATGGGCGGAACTCCCGAGCAGGTTTTAATGGCTGCCGAAATCGCGATGGAGCATCACTTAGGATTGACTTGTGATCCTATTGGTGGTTTAGTTCAGATTCCTTGTATTGAAAGAAACACAATGGGCGCGATAAAAGCCATCAATGCAGCTGAACTTGCGCTACAAACCGATCCGAAAAATGCTAAAGTACCTTTGGATAAAGTGGTAGATACAATGTGGCAAACCGCAAAGGACATGAACAACAAGTACAAAGAAACATCCGAGGGTGGATTGGCAATTGCCGTAAATATGGCAGATTGCTAACTAAAATAACACCAAAATTCAAATATCAAAAATTTTAATGTACTATCCATTGAAATTCAAGTATTTACATTAAATTTGATCTTAAATTTTAAATCAAAAGCCATGGAAATCAATTGGATTATTGTCAGTGTTTTGGCTTTCTTTGTAGTTGTATTTATTATTTTTTTAATCAAAGAAAATCAAAAAGCCAAAAAAAAGTACACCCATTTTTTAAATACTGATTTCAAAAAAGCAGAAGAAGTAGAATCAGATTTGAATGACGACATCTATTAATTTGTTCTTTTTTAAATTACTTCCTATGTATACGATTGATTGAAAATGAAAATAATTTTGAAAAATTTAAATCGAATTCTAATTCAATTCATCATTCCACATAATTTTTTTGTTTGAAAAAATATTAAAATGAAATAGCTAATGATGTAGTTAAAAATACATTTTGATTATTAGGTAAATTATTTTTTACAAAGATGTCTTCCTTACTGCTTAAGGATCTAGCTTCTATTCTGAAGATTAGATTGTCAGTTGGTAAATAATCAAAATTTGCGGAAAAACCATACGTTTTAAATCCGTTTGGAGTTGTTGATGCAATAATAACTCCTTTTTCATCACTATAATATTCAGCTCTGGCAGCCAACTGTATTTTAGCTGTAGGCTTAATTTGAGCAATTACTACCGGTGAAAACCAAACATCATTTTTATCACTTTTATATGCGTTTTGTTGCGCTCCAATATCAAAACCGACATGGATATTTACTTTTTCAGAAACATTGAGCAGTGCATAAAAGTTATTAAAATAGCGCCATTTTCTATAAATATCAGGTTGCTCATTCCCTAAATAAGTACTCCAATTTAAGGTAATTAAAGACGATGGTTTAAAAGTTACCTGCGTTGCAAAAGCGGGTGTTTGATTACCTTCAATTTTCTGGATTCGTTGCCAGCCGTTTAAATACATCGCAGCCAAATACCATTTTTCATTTTTTGAAGTATAGCTAATTTTCAATCCTGCTTCATAATAAGGTGAATTATCCGCTAAAATACTCCTAGTCAATGCTATACAATCTTTTCCAATAGCACTTTCGAAACCAATATGTGATGGCATAATCCCCATATCAATCCATAAATTATGCTTTTTAGAAATCTTTACACCTATGTTGGCTTCGTATATATTTTGCAATAAAGGCTGTTCCGAGGCCAAATTATACTGAGGATATGTCCCAACCATTAAAGCAAAATTCCCTCGAACATTATTCTTTTCATAATTCACTTTTATCAATCCTAAATTTAAATTGACTTCGTTGTGTTTGTTATGACTGTAAATAAATCCCGGTCTTTCATGATTGCTAGGTTTACCAAAATCATAGCTGTAATACATCTCTAAATATCCAGAAAAGGTGAATGAATTTGGTTCTTTTTCGATTTCCTGTGCATTCACTGTTACTAATCCGAAAAAAATTAAAGCGGTAATTATTATTATTTTCATTTTTATTATTTGATATTTGATATTTGAAATATACAAGGTATTACTTAAAGTTAAATCATTGAAATCCGTTAAATTGAATTTTTTTTATAAAAAAATCATACTCCAGTGAACAGTATAAATAATTGATGCATTACTAAGAAAAAGAAAAAAGAGAATAACGATATAATTTTAAAATACAAGTCGAGTATTTATACTTACCCATTATCATCAATTGGTGATTACTTCCTTCGTGTATCAATCAAATGAATGATTTTCCAACTGTTATCTTTTCTAAAAAGCGTAAAAGCATTCACGCCTTTGTGACTTAATTTTCCGTTCACATAAAACTCATAAGGTGTCCAGACATGAGCCATACTTCCATCTACTTGAATAGCATAACTTAGAATTTTTTCCTGAAACTTCACTTCTTTAGAAATAGAACCGATCGATTTAAAAAACGCTTGCGCGCTTTCATTGGATAATTTAATTCCTTTAGCATTCTCACTTATGGATTGTAAAATCATAGTTTCGTCACAAAGTCCTTTTAATTGGACTGTATCTTTGGCATGAAAAGCCTCAAAAAAAGTCTCAACTACTTTTTTAATTTCTTGATTTTGAGCCTGCAAACTTACCGACAGGAAAAAGGCAAACACTATGATAGCTTTATGCATAACTATTTTATTTAATTAATTTGACCGCCAAAGAAACATTACTATACATTTTTGAGTTAAAAATATACATTTTAGTACCTTTACGATCTCAAAACAACAAATATGTCAGTCGCTAAAAAAGATTACAAAAGGATTACTACAAAATCATTGATAGAAATGAAAGCCAATGGCGAGAAAATATCGATGCTTACCGCCTATGACTTTACGATGGCAAAGATAGTCGATACGGCAGGAATTGATGTGATTTTAGTAGGCGACTCGGCATCAAATGTGATGGCTGGTCACGAGACTACCCTACCCATAACTCTAGACCAGATGATTTATCACGCATCCTCAGTTGTAAGAGCAATCGAAAGGGCATTGGTGGTTGTAGATTTGCCTTTTGGAAGCTATCAATCTGATCCAAAAGAAGCCCTGCGTTCCTCTATTAGAATCATGAAGGAAAGCGGAGGTCATGCCGTAAAACTAGAGGGTGGAAAAGAAATTAAAGAGTCCATTAAAAAAATATTAAACGCCGGAATTCCAGTGATGGGACATTTGGGTTTAACCCCACAATCCATCTATAAATTTGGGACTTACACCGTTCGTGCTAAAGAAGAAGAGGAAGCACACAAGCTGATAGAAGATGCTAAATTATTAGAACGTTTGGGTTGTTTCGCATTAGTTTTAGAAAAAATACCCGCTCATTTAGCTGAAAAAGTTGCCCAAAGTATTGCAATTCCAGTAATAGGCATTGGCGCAGGTGGTGGCGTAGATGGACAGGTTTTAGTTATTCACGATATGTTAGGAATGAATAATGAATTTAGTCCACGATTTTTGAGAAGATATATGGATTTATATGACGGAATGACAAAAGCAATTGGTCAGTACGTTGCTGATGTAAAATCCAGTGATTTCCCAAATTCCAGCGAACAATATTAAAATTAGACTTCTTAGATTATTGGATTGTTAGACTAGAACAAGTAGAAATGCATCGATTTAAGGATTTAGAGATTTGGAAAAAAAGTAGATTTTTTTGTTCTGAAATTTATAAAGTGACTTTGTCTTTTCCAAACGAAGAAAGTCTAACTTAACTAAATATCTAAGAAGTCTAAAAATCTAAAATCCAAATGAAAATAGTTTCGAATAAAAATAACCTTCAAATTCTTCACGAAGACAACCATCTTATTGTGGTCAACAAGCGTGTAGGTGATATTGTGCAAGGTGATAAAACGGGTGACAAACCCTTATCTGATGTGGTGAAAGAATACATCAAAGATAAGTACAACAAACCTGGCGAAGTTTTTCTGGGTGTAGTGCATCGCTTGGACCGCCCTACAACAGGAATAGTCGTTTTTGCACGAACCAGCAAAGCGTTGACACGAATGAATGAATTATTTAGTAACCGGGAAACTCAAAAAACGTATTGGTGTATTGTCAAAAACAAACCAGTTGCATCTGAAGATAAATTGGTTCATTATATAAAAAGAAACGAAAAAAACAATACTTCAAAAGCCCATCTAAAAGAAGTTCCTGAAAGTAAAATAGCCAGTTTAGATTATAAAATCATCAAAGAGCTCAATAATTATTTTGCTCTGGAAATTAATCTGCATACCGGAAGACACCATCAAATTAGAGCACAACTTTCGGCTATTGGTTCTCCTATAAAAGGCGATTTAAAATATGGTTTTGATCGAAGCAATCCCGATGGAGGCATTCATTTACATGCCCGGAAATTAGTTTTTGTACACCCTGTTACCAAAGAAAATTTAGAAATTTTAGCCCCAACTCCAGATGACGTAATTTGGAATGCAATCTAGAAAACTCAATTCCTCAACAACTGTTGTCATTGTGTCTCACTACAGCAAAATCTAACTAGAATGGTCAACAACGATTTTCCAACCTTCTTTAAATTTTTCAACTAGTAAAGTAAAAAATCCTTTTTGTTCCCCTTTTTCCATTTGCAAATTCCAAGCTCCTAAAACAAAGGCATGTTTTTTATCTATCATTTTAATTTGTTTAATATCAAAAGTTAAAGTACCCATGGCGGCTTTGTCAGGATAGACTTGCTGATAAATCTCTAAGTTTTTTTGCCATCCGTAAAATGGTCCTGTTTTCCCAACAAATACTAAAGAATCCGATTTTATATACCCTTGCATATATCCAATCATATCGCCATTATTCCAATCTAAACGTTGCTTTTCTAAGACTGCTTTAATTTCTTTCTCTTGAGCAATTGAAAAATAACTACAAAATAAGAACAGTATTGATAAAATGATTTTTTTCATTTTTTTTCGATTTGTATTGAATTTAACTTTAGTTGGACAACCTTTATCCCTTTTCATGAACCAAATATATTCAAAATATCGTGTTCATTCCCATTTAATTTTATGAAACAGTATAACATAAAAATACTTGAACTGCTATTTAATGTTTAGTGTATTTTACACTTAATATATAATACAGCATTAACTATTTAAACCTATACACTGCATGAATTCACATTAACTATAAAATAGTTTTTATTCATATTGCTCTCAAACAAAATATGAAAATCTTGGCACCAACACCTTATGATTTAATTTTGAACATCTTATAAGTAACCAATTCAAAAACAAAAAAAAGTTTACGAACATACAGCTAAAAAAATCCTGTTTTTTTATTTTAGTACCCAAAGAAAGTTGGTATCAGTTAATAATTATGTAATTTTAAATTAAAATCACCTTATGAATCTCAATACCGATATAAAATACCGCAAAGAATCGCTTAAAAAATTATTGCACGTCATTACAAAATATGAAGAGGAGATCATCAAAGCTTTGTATAATGATTTTAAAAAACCTGCTTTTGAAGCCGTTTTAACAGAGACTAATTATGTTATCTCTGATTTAAAAGAAACTATTAAGAATATTGATTCTTGGGCAAAGCCAAAAAAAGTTTCAGCTTCACTTCTAAATTTTCCTTCTTCGGATTATATCTATAGTGAACCTTACGGCCATGTTTTAATTATTGCTCCGTGGAATTATCCGTTTCAATTGGCTTTATGTCCGCTTGTTGCCGCTGTTGCTGCTGGAAACAGAGTAACCTTGAAACCATCTGAACTAACTCCAAATACCGCTCAAATCATATCGAAAATAATAAGTGAAACCTTCTCAACTGATGACGTTACGGTCAAAACGGGTGATGCGACTGTCGCTGCAGCATTGTTAGAACAACGTTGGGATTATATCTTTTTTACAGGAAGTGTGGCAGTTGGTAAAATAGTGGCCAAAGCAGCAGCCGAATACCTAACACCCGTTACACTTGAATTAGGAGGGAAAAGCCCCTGTATTATTGATGAAACAGCAGATATAGCATTAAGTGCACGGAGGATTGTTTGGGGAAAAATTATTAATGCGGGACAAACCTGTGTTGCTCCAGATTACATATTGGTTCACCATACCATCAAAGATAAATTCATAAAACATACAATTGAAGAAATTGAGAAAGCACTTGGTACAAATCCAGAGGAATCTCCCGATTTTGCTCGAATTGTCAATTTAAAAAACTGGCAGCGTCAGATCAATTTATTGGAGAATCAAGAAATACTTTATGGAGGGAAATCCAATCAAGAAACTTTTTACATTGCCCCTACTTTACTGAATGAACCCAAAATGGATAGTTTGGTTATGAAAGAAGAAATTTTTGGACCAATTCTCCCTATTATTTCGTTTAATACGAAAGTGGATATTGAAAAAATAGTTTCCAGTTTTGAGAAACCGCTATCGTTATATTTATTTTCCCAAAATAAGTCTTTTGTTGATGAAGTCTTGCAAAAATATTCCTTTGGCGGCGGTTGTATAAATGATACGGTTATTCATTTAGTAAATAATCGACTTCCTTTTGGAGGTGTTGGCAATTCGGGTATGGGTGCTTATCATGGAAAATTGAGTTTTGATATTTTTTCACATAAAAAAGCAATTGTAAAAAGAGGAACTTGGCTGGATTTGCCGTTGCGTTATGCTCCATACAAAGATAAATTGACAACCATTCAAAAGGTACTAAAATGGATGTAATTAATGAGAAGTCAGTTAGCGAAGCTATTAAATACCGTCGCTCTATTCGCGTTTTTAAATCGGAACCAATCGATGAACAGAAAGTAAAAGAATGTATCGAACTTGCTTCTCTTGCGCCAACGAGCAGCAACATGCAACTTTGGGAATTTTATCATATTGTTACCCCAGCCCTAATTCAAGAAATAGCCACCGCTAGTTTTGATCAAAATGCTGCCAAAACTGCACAACAAATGGTTGTAGTTGTAGTGCGAAAAGATTTATGGCGACAAAGAGCTCAATCGAATATTGATTATTTAAAAACACTGTACGGCCACAAACCAACTGCTGACTATTCTAAAAGAGAAAAATTTGCATTGAATTATTACCAAAAAATAATTCCTACACTATATTTCGATTTTTTTGGTATTGTTGGAATGATAAAATTTCTAGCATTTCAAATTATCGGCCTTATAAAACCCATCTACAGACAGGCGAGACAAAGCGATATGCGCATAGTCGCACATAAAAGCGCTGGACTGGCTGCACAAAATTTTATGATTAGTATGGCTGCTATTAATTATGATACTTGCCCAATGGAAGGATTTGATTCACTTAGAATTAAAAAAATATTACATTTGCCTGCAAATACAGAAATAAATATGATTTTGAGTTGCGGTATACGAGATGCACAAGGCATTTACGGAGAACGCTTTAGAATACCTTTTGACGAAATCTATTTTAAGAGATAACTATTTATAAACCAATTAATAACAAAAACCAAATGAACAAAACTGCACAAAACCGAATTGAAGACATCAAAAAAAATGGGTACACCATAGATTTTGGAAATGTTTTTAACCTTGCTTTCGAAAACTATAAAAAAATCGCACTCTATGGCGGCCTTGTATTTTTTGTTTTTGCAGTATTGTTTAGCCTCGTAGGGATTGCTGTACTTTTTTCTATTTTTAATACTGAAACTATTTTAGAAAATTTAAAGCCAGATCGTTTTAAACCCGAAAATATGGATGTAAATAGTATATTAATTTTTTCGGCATTTTCCCTTCTAATCACCTGCTTATTGAGTCCGTTTTCTGGTGGATTAATCAAAATGGCCTATTGTGCCGAAAGAGATGAGGAATTTCATGTATCAACTATGTTTGAATATTACAAAGCCCCTTATTTCACAGAACTTTTTGTTGCAACATTTTTAGTTACTCTGACGAATACCGTACTAGGTGGCACACTAAATTACATCCAAATACCAATTCTGGATGTGGTCGTTTCAATTACCATAGGATTATTTACAATTATGACTATTCCGCTTATCATTTTTGGAAAACTAAAAGCCCTTGAAGCCATTCAAGCAAGCGTTTTAATTGTTTCGAAACAACCTTTAGTGTTATTAGGGCTACTTGTTGTTGGATATATTGGTACAATGGTAGGTTTTATAGGGTGCTGCATTGGATTCTTTTTTACATTGCCTTTTATCTATTCCCTATATTTTGCAATTTACAGCGAGATTATAGGATTTGATCCTGAGGATGAAATTAAAATCTAAATTTCATTTTAGACCAAAAAGCCAAAATTTATAAAAATTAAATTTTGGCTTTTTAATTAAAAATAAATGCTTATATTGGTTAGTACAAATAGAAACGTTCCAAATCTATTCAATCAACCTATTTAAAAAATACCTATGGTCATATGCTGTAGCCTATTGCCTTTATGCAAATCAAATTTAATTTTATTTTGGGCCATTAATCTATTAGGAATTAATGTACTCTTTTACATTTTTATTCCTCTTTTAATTCTTTTTCTAATTTTTAAAATTAGTCAAATAAAAACGGGATTAAAGTCAAATGTCTTGGAACAAACAGCCAAAGCGATAACCTTAAAAAAGGAATATCAACTTTACCTATTGTTCCTAGGTATAATATTGCCAATAATCGAAATAACCTTTGAATTTTTAAAAATAAGACCAAAAAGTTTATTAGTTTTAAACCTAAGCATTGGTTTTATATTGCTGTTATTGTACTTCTTAAGCACGAAGAGTAAATGGATTTTTGCCCACATACAACAAGTTTTTACGGCCTGTTTTTTCCTTTATTTTGCATCTATTTCAAGAAATGTAATTGTATCACCCACAGATCTTATCCCCATTGTAGCATTTGTTGTTGCATTATTATTTTCATATCGTGTCCTTAAGTCCAAAAAACTCTATTGGAGTTACATCGCTCTGCTGTTCTTGTATTTTGCAATTGTTACGATTTTTAAATTGGTACCTTTTAGGACAGTACTCGTATTGTTTACTAATTCTATAATAATTGTACTTATAAATTATATTCAAGACATACTTTTGCTTAGCAGTAGTGATCAATTTAGATTCAACAATCAAATTATCAATAAAGGTAATTCACTTATTTTGGCTACCAATCGAAAAGGGGAAGTTGTTTTTTGCAGTGAGAATGTAGAAACTATTTTAGGCTACACTGTTGATCAAGTTATGGGTTTGGGGTATTGGAAATTAACCGAAGACACTGAATTTTACGGAGAAGAATACCACACAAAGTTCCTAGCGGATAGGATGTTTATCAGAAAAATTAAATGTAAAAATGGCTCCTATAAACTCATACAATGGAACGATAAAAGATTTTCTGAAGACTTAATTATCGGAATTGGTCAGGATGTAACTCATGAAATTTATTTACAAAACCAATATAAAAATTTAATTCAAAATGCAATTGATATTATTTTTGAAGTAAATGAAATTGGTAATTTCAAATTTGTAAATGATTTTACACTAAAATCGTTAGGATTTAAGAAACGAGAATTAATAAACAAACATTACTTAGGATTTATACGCGAAGATTTTCGCGATAGCATTAAAGATTATTATTTAAACTTATCTGAAAACGGACAAAATTTTCCAACTATCGAATTTCCGCTCCTCAAGAAAGACGGAAAAGAACTTTGGGTTTCACAAAAAGTAATTATAAATCGAAATGACACGGGTCAAATTATAGGATATTCAGGAATTGCCCGAGATATTACTAAAATCAAAGATGTTGAACTTGAAAATGAAATCCGACACAAAAAAATAGAGTTATATAATCAAACCATCAAAAATTTAGCATCAACCAATTTTAGTGAGTATAATAATCTAGATTTTAGTATCAAACAAATAATTGAATCTGCGGCTAAAGCTACAAAGTGCAATCGGGTAAGTTACTGGGGATATTCGCAAGACACTTTTACTTGTGAAAACTTATATATTTTAGAAACTAATAGCTTTACAAAAGGCCAAATTTTAGAAAAAAATAAATACCCTATTTATTTTGAAGCCATTAAAAATAATAAGCTAATTTGTGCTTCAAACGTGACTATTGCTCAGGAGCTTTCAGAGTTTAAAGAGAACTATTTTGTAAAATACAATATTCAATCACTGCTTGATTTACCAATTTCAGTAAACGGTAAATTAACCGGACTAATTTGTTTTGAAACTACTAAAAACAAAATAAATTGGGATAATGATGATATTAATTTTACCAGAACAATTTCTGATATAATCTCATTGACAATAATCTCACATAGTAGATATGAAACCGAGAAAAAGCTTGAATATAAGAGTGATCTTTTATCAGCGATGACCTTGTGCACAGAGAAATTTTTAAACAGTAAAGACATCAACTCTATTTTCTCTGAGGTACTTGTTATTATGGGAAAAGCGACTAAATCTCATAGAGCGTATTACTATGAAAATGATAAAACAAATAGATTCATAAGTCAAAAATACCGGTGGATCATACATAATATAAAATTGACCGAAAACAATGTAAAACTTCAAAATCTGCCCCATGAATATTTTGAAGAGCTAATAACACCGCTCCTTAATAATAAAATATACAGAGCCATTATAGCTGAAATTGAAAATGATTCTCTACGAAAAAAATTAATCGATGTAGATGTCGTGTCTCTAATTCTCTTTCCAATTTTTGTCAGAAATAAATTTCATGGCTTTTTAGGTTTTGATGACACTCAAAACGAAAGAATATGGTCTGATGATGAAGTTAATATTTTGCAAACTTTAGCGAGAAATATTGCATCCTCTATTGAGCGTATTGCTAACGAAACAGCGATTAATGAAAGTGAAGAAAAATTCCGCTTACTAGCCAACAATATTCCAGGTACTGTTTATTTGTCTAATTACGATGAATGCAATACTAAGATTTATATCAATGATGAAATAGAAAAACTAACCGGATTTCCTAAATCTAGTTTTCTGAATAATGAGTTATCATTCATTGACTTGATCCATCCAGACGACAAAATAAGTACTATTGAAGCACAAAAAAATGCGATTGAAAATAAAAAAGCCATTCACTTAACCTACAGAATTGTAAATAAAAAAAAGCATATTGTTTGGGTAGAGGAGTTTGGAGATGCTATTTATAAAGACGGAAAAATTGCCTTTATCGAAGGTATTTTTATAGATATTACGGAACGAAAAAAGAATGAAACAGTATTGCAACAAAAAGAATTAGCGGAGGCTGCCAACAAAGCAAAATCTGAATTTTTAGCAAATATGAGTCACGAAATTCGAACACCACTAAATGGAATTATCGGCTTTACTGATTTATTAATGAAAACAAATTTAGGAGCTACGCAAGAAAAATATATTACAACCGTAAATCAATCAGCACTCTCTTTATTGGATATTATCAATGATATCCTAGATTTCTCCAAAATAGAATCAGGTAAATTAGATTTGTTTATTGAGCAATATAATATAGGTGAAATGCTAAGCCAAATTACTGATTTGATATTATATGAATCCAATCAAAAAAAATTAAATCTAAACCTTAATTTATCGCCTGATATACCTACATATTTTTGGGTAGATGGTATGCGATTGAAACAAATATTGATCAACCTATTGGCAAATGCTATAAAATTTACTGAAAAAGGATCTATACATTTAGATGTAACAATCTTGAAAAAAACTGACGATACCCATGCTGTAATTCGTTTTGCAGTTACAGATACTGGAATCGGAATTTTAGAAAAAAATAAAAAGAAAATATTTAAGGCTTTCACGCAAGAAGACAGTTCTACAACCAGAAAATTTGGTGGTACTGGCTTAGGTTTAACCATTTCTAATCAATTATTAGGGTTAATGAATAGTCGCTTACAACTCGAAAGTCAAATTGATGTGGGTAGTACTTTCTATTTTGATCTAGAGGTACAAACAAGCAATGAGCCTACAAAAAAAGTTAGCGTATTTAAAACCGATTTTGATGCCAGCAAAAACAAGGTTGTTGAAAAAAGCCTGAACAATAAAAAATTAAAAATTATGATTGTTGAGGATAACAAAGTGAATATGTTATTGCTAAAAACGATCCTAAAAAATTTAGAAATTCATCCCACAATTTTTGAGGTTTCTAATGGAAAAGACGCTGTAGATCAATTCGATACTATTCAACCAGATTTAATTTTCATGGACATACAAATGCCCATCATGAACGGTTACGAAGCTACTCAAATTATTAGAACATTACCATCTGGTCAAAATGTGCCCATCATAGCAATAACGGCTGGTACTGAAAAAGAAGAAAAAGCAAAATGCATTGCGGCCGGAATGAATGATTACATACCGAAGCCTATAATTAAAGGAATTATTGAAGAAATTATTACAAAGTGGACACATTAATATTGGATAAAAAATAGAAAGTAGTTTATTAAACCTATTTTACCTTAGTGTTACTATTTAGATCAAGAATAATTATTGTTACCTAAAATAAAACATAAACTGTAAATTATATAAATACTAATAATCAATAGAAAACTTCATCCTATTAAAATTTTATACCTTTCGGTCAAATAGCTAATCATTAATCTTAAATTTATTAAACATGAAATGGAGTGGCAGGCGTTCAAGTGAAAATTTTGAAGACCGAAGAGGAATGTCCTCTGGAGGAAAAACAATTGTTGGAGGTGGAATTATTGGGATAATTATCTTGTTACTAAATACTTTTGGTGGGGAAAACGTCCAAATGCTTACCCCTATTTTGGAACAAATGAATCAAGGAAATGGCGCTCAAACGGAAGAAAGAGCCTTAACTGCTGCCGAAAAAGAAGAAGGCAAATTCATAAAAGCCATATTAGTAGATACCGAAGATGTTTGGGGAAAAATATTTCAAGAAAATAAAATGGAGTATGAAAGACCAAATTTAGTATTGTTCACCCAGTCTGTAGAAACAGAGTGCGGTAGTGCTACTGCTGCTTCGGGACCTTTTTATTGTCCCGCTGACCAAAAAGTATATATGGATTTAACTTTTTTTAATGAGCTAAAAACAAGATTTGGAGCACAAGGAGGCGATTTTGCAACAGCATATGTAATTGCACATGAGATTGGACACCATGTACAAACGCTGCTTGGCACTTCTACAAAAATGAGACAAATGCAAGAAGGAAAAAGTCAGGCTGAAGCCAATAAATTATCAGTGGCTTTAGAACTGCAAGCTGATTTTTATGCTGGAGTTTGGACGCATTACAACCAAAAAATGAACAATTTCTTGGAGGAAGGCGATATTGATGAAGCTTTAAGTGCGGCACATGCAGTTGGTGATGATGCAATTCAGGCCAAAATTCAAGGACATATTGTTCCAGAATCCTTTACACACGGAACTTCGGCGCAACGTAAAGCATGGTTTATGAAAGGCTATAAATCCGGAGACATCAATCAAGGCGATACTTTTGCAGAAATAAGATAAATTACAAGTCAATACGAATTTAAAAATCGGGATAGTCTCCCGATTTTTTATTTAAAAATTTATTCATTTAACTTTTTATTGTTTTAATCCTAAAATATATCTAAATAAAATTCCATTCATCGATACAGTTTTAACATTTAACTTAATTAAAATTCCATCTGTCTAAAATGATTAGTAGCCCACTTTTTTATAAGTACGTTTATATAAATAATCAAATAAAAAATGGAAAACACGAATCAAATAGGAATATGGATGGACCACTCTATTGCTTATTTAATGGAATTTAATACTATGCCATTTGAAATTCAAATAATAGAATGTGACTTAACAGTGGACGAAAAAAAAAGTAATCCATACAGAAAAAAAACAAAAAATAGAGATATCAAGAGAAAGTATAAATACTATAATCAGATTGGAAACGCAATCATAAACTATGATAAAATAATACTATTTGGGCCTTCTGAAGCTAAAATTGATTTTTTTGATACTCTAAGTGAAGATGAACGTTTTTATAAATTGAAGATTGAAATAAAAGAAACTGATAAAATGAATGTAAATCAACAACACGCTTTTATCACTCAATATTTCGTTCAGTAATGTTACATGATATAAATCTAACTAGTACTACGGCATTTAAATTTATACTAGCACAGACATAACATCTTGTAAATTAATTCTAACAATAAGGTTATATTCAAACAAAGTCAAACAATAAAAACCAGATAGAAAAAATTAACAGTACCTTTGTCCCCACTTAAAGAAGTAAACTAAATAATTGTGTTTGCTTCATAAACACCATTTATGTCATTTAATTCATTAGGCTTATCTGATGCTTTACTTAAAGCCATCAGCAAAAAAGGGTATACAACCCCATCTCCAATACAACAAAAAGCAATTCCCCCAATTTTAGAAGGTAAAGATGTTTTAGCATCTGCACAAACAGGAACAGGAAAAACAGCCGGTTTTACATTACCTATTCTGCAAATATTATCACAAGGTCAACAATTGCGACAAAGACCTATTCGTGCCTTAATATTGACTCCAACCAGAGAATTAGCCGCACAAATATTGGCCAATATCAAAGAATACAGTGAATTTTTAGACCTAAAAAGCACCGTAATTTTTGGTGGCGTAAACCAAAATCCACAAGTGACACAACTGCGTCAGGGAATCGATATTTTAGTGGCCACTCCTGGTCGATTAATTGATTTGCAAAACCAAGGTTTGATATCACTTGCCAAAGTAGAAATCCTAGTTTTAGATGAAGCAGACCGCATGCTGGACATGGGTTTTTTACGAGACATCGAACGAATCTTGAAAGTATTGCCTACTAAAAGACAAAACTTACTATTTTCGGCAACCTTTTCAAAAGACATCAAGAAATTGGCCATGGGCATTTTGCACCAACCCGTTCATGTGGAAGCAACCCCGGAAAACACAACCGTAGATGCTATTATCCAAAAAGTATATCCTGTTGCCAAAGAGAAAAAAACAGAGCTAGTCATTAAACTGATTACAGAAGGAAACTGGAAGCAAATTTTGGTTTTCACCCGTACCAAACAAGGCGCAAATAAATTGACGGAAAGCATGATTAGTGCCGGAATCAAAGCAGCTGCCATTCACGGAAATAAAGGACAAGGCGCCCGTACCAAAGCCTTAGCGGGCTTCAAAGACGGAACCCTAACCGCTTTAGTCGCAACTGATATTGCCGCGCGAGGTCTGGACATCCCGTTATTACCGCATGTTGTCAATTTTGAATTGCCTAATATCCCCGAAGATTACGTTCACCGCATTGGTAGAACAGGGAGAGCCGGAGCAAGCGGAGAAGCTATTTCGTTGTTCAGTCCGGATGAAACGGTATTTTTGCGTGATATAGAAAAATTAGTGGGTTTGAATTTGCCTAAGGAAAACATCAAAGGTTTCGAGCCAGATCCTAATGCTTCCAAAGAACCAATCAAACAAGGACAAGGAAGACAACAACGCGATTCAACTCCGCGAAAACCAAAAACAGACACTACAAACCGCAGCAGCAATAACAGTTTTGGTCCAAGACGTCCGAGTCAAAATAATGACCGACGTTCTAATAGATAATTAATTTATATATTTTTTAAGGAGCAGAACGAGTTCGTTTTTTAAGAACGCATGTCCCGCTATACATTACAAACCTTCTTAGGGCTGAACACCAGCTCTAAGAAGGTTTTTCATTGCAAACGTAGTTCACTGAACTCCACTTAAAATAAAAGCTAAGTGAAGTAATCGGGGCTATTTAGAACGTTTTTACTTTCATAATACCATTTTGCAAATTGATTTTATAAATTTACAATTGCCAAATGATTTGTACGAAAAAATGAATATATTTGGGATAAATAGTATGACCGTTTTCATACCTATCCACCAGAAATTGGTCGGATTTGTATGGTTTTGTCAGACATATACTAGTTAGCAGATATAAACTCACAGAATATTGAAAAATAGATATTTAACACAAAGATTTGATTCTTTTATAGATGAATATAAAGATAATGGATTTGTAAGTTTAGAAAAAGCAATTGACTTTATTAAAACTTATCCATTTAATGAAGAATTAAAAGAAGTTAAAAAAAATGAAATAGAAAATAGGTTTTCGAAAATTGCATTCCAAAGTGAAAACAACCAAAAGTTATCTGTTTGGATAGAGAATAATGAAGGTTATTTTTTGTATTATGAAAATGAAAAAGAGTTTGCGCAATTTTTCATTTCTAGAAATTTTAATGAGAATGTTGAAGGTTTAGATGTTGAATATTTTTTAAACTTATTTTTTGCAAATAATATTGAAGAGACACTAAATCTTAAAAAGATAAAACTAAACTTAAAAGTTAAAAAGCAACTAATTAATTTTTCTTTTGAAGACTCAAAAAAATTAAATACTCTTTATAGTTCACTTCCTTGGTTTATAGGTTCACTAGTTTTCGTGATTTATGATTATTATCAAAGTAAATTTGCAATGGTTATTTATGTACATATAATGTTAAGTCTTTTTTGGTTGCCCAGTTTGTTACTTTATCTGAGTTATTGGCGAATAAATAAAAATACTATTTTGAAAATTGACAGTTTTGAAAATATAATTTCTTATCAAAAAGATGGGAAAAGAATCATTTTTAATCGCAACGAAATAGATAAATGTGTAATAAATGAAGAGGAATCTACTTCAAATAGGTCTAACACAAAAAAATTTAGTTATTTACACATTACTCTTTTCAATAAAGAAGAAATAATTATTACAAATTTTATAACAGAGCCTCACAATATCGTAAAAATTCTGAAATTAAATTACAAAGTGAATGATAGATATATGGCAATATTACCATTTTAACAAACAATTACATCTGCTAACAGCCATTTTGATATAGCTGGAATGCAGTGGAATTATCGTTTCACATCAAGTTTCCGTTAACTCGATGGCGCGGATTTGCAATCCGTGCCAATAATTTTAAAAATGAACAAGTTGAAAGGTATTTCAGAAATCTGATATTCAATTAGCCCCCACTTTTTATTCTATTTTATTTCGAAAAAGTAAATTTCGAATAAAACAAAAATGAACTTAAATAAAAAAGATGAATACGATTATAAAATTAATTAGATACAAAAAATTAGCATTTAAAATCTCTTTATTTTACGTTTCATTGGGAACTTTATCGGTTTGTTCAATTTATCCAAAAGATTTATTTTATGGAGATTGGTCACTTTATGGACTACTATTAACATTTCCTGTATCAGTAGTTAGTTTTGGCTTTAGATATGCAGAATCAAATTTATTATATCCAGTTTTTATAATACAGTTAATAATGCTTTCTATAACTTTCTTTTTGCTTAGTTTATTCATAAAAGACAAGAAAATCTGAAATCTGCTTCTCTTTTTACTGAAAACTGCTATTTCCAAATACAACACTAAATTAAAGCATGACTTTACAAATTAGTATGCTACTCATACGTATTCAAATCTAACTTAAGAATAGTGCCTACTCTGCTAAACTCTTCATTAATCTTTGCATTCAAGATAAGTGGTACATTTGTTATGGGATGATTAAAAATTAACTGATGCGCATGAAGCATCATTCCTGTCAGTTCAAAATGCTCCAACCATAATTTATTTTGTTTGTTACAACCATGTGGACGACTTCCTAAAATGGGATGAAAAATATGTTTGAAATGTTTTCGTAATTGATGCATCCGACCCGTTTCCGGAATCGCTTCTACCAAACAATATCGTGACGTAGGCTTATTGTTAAATTCTAACTCAATTTCGGTAGTTTGCAATCGATGAAAATAGGTTATTGCATTTTGTATAATGCCATCATCATTCGTTAAATCGTAATCAATCGTTAGTTCTTCGGGTGACCAACCACGTAAAATAGCTAAGTATTTTTTTTCTACATCGCGTGTCGCAAAACGATCATTCATAATTTTTAAAACTTCCTTATCCAAAGCAAATAACAAGACACCAGATGTTTTGCGATCTAACCGATGAACAGGATAAACGTGTTGCCCTCCTATTTGATTTCTCAATTCTTGAATAGCAAACACTTTTGCATCGCGCGCATAAAATGATTTGTGGACTAACAATCCACTTGGTTTATTAATTGCAATAATATATTCGTCTTGGTACAGAATTTCTAACATTTGGCAAAAATAAAAGAGATTTCTCCCGAAATCTCTTTTTTGACGTATTTATTTCTATACTTTTTTTCCCCACAATAGCACGAGCGAATTCTAAATTTTCTAGCCGTGAAACATCTGAAATCAAAAATTGTTAATCAAAAATCTGTAATCAATTTTAACCCAACCAACCATCACGATCCAAACTTCTATACTGAATCGCTTCGGCAATATGACTCGAAACCACTACTGGAGCAGCATCAAGATCAGCGATAGTTCTGGCCACTTTCAAAATACGATCATACGCCCGAGCGGAAAGATTCAATCGTTCCATTGCGGTTTTCAATAATTGCTTGGAAACATCATCCAAGGCGCAATACTCCCGAATGTGTTTGGTGTTCATTTGGGCATTGTAATGAATATGATCCATTTGCTCAAAGCGTACTGTTTGAATTTCTCTTGCTGCAGTGACTCGTTTCCGAATATCAACACTGCTTTCTGCTTTTTGATCGTCTGATAATTTTTCGAAGGGAACGGGTGTTACTTCAATATGAATATCAATTCGGTCTAATAAAGGTCCCGAAATTTTACTCAAATACCGTTGCATTTCGTGTGGCGAAGAAGTTTGTGGCGAATCTGGATCGTTAAAAAAACCGCTCGGACTCGGATTCATACTTGCCACCAGCATAAACGAAGACGGATAAGTAACCGTAAACTTGGCTCTCGAAATAGTCACTTCCCTATCTTCCAGTGGTTGACGCATCACTTCTAAAACATCTCTCTTAAATTCTGGCAATTCATCCAGAAATAAAACACCATTATGCGCCATAGAAATTTCACCAGGCTGCGGATAACTTCCCCCGCCAACTAATGCGACATTCGAAATTGTATGATGTGGACTACGAAATGGACGTTGGTTCATCAAACCGACTTCCTTTAATTTTCCGGCAACACTGTGAATTTTAGTAGTTTCTAGTGCTTCACGCAACGTCATCGGCGGCAAAATACTAGGTAATCGCTTGGCAAGCATAGTTTTTCCTGCGCCTGGCGGACCAATCAAGATGATATTATGTCCGCCGGCTGCCGCAATTTCCATGCAACGCTTGATACTTTCTTGTCCTTTGACATCCGAGAAATCGAATTCTGGAAAATCTAATGTTTTATAAAACTCAGCTCGTGTATCTATCGTTGTTGGTTCCAGACTCCCTTTTCCTTCGAGGAAATCAATCACTTCCTGAACATTTTCTACTCCATAGACATCTAATCCAGCCACAATAGCGGCTTCTTTTACATTTTGCTTTGGAAGAAAAAAACCTTTAAATCCCTCTTCTTTAGCCTTAATAGCTATGGGTAAAGCGCCTCGTATTGGTTGAAGACTGCCATCAAGGGAAAGTTCCCCCATAATAATATATTTATCAACATCCTCTGCTTTGATTTGGCCCGAAGCCACCAAAATCCCTATGGTTAAAGTTAAATCATACGCAGAACCTTCTTTGCGCAAATCAGCGGGAGCCATATTGATTGTTATTTTTTTTCCAGGCATGGCGTAGCCGTTGTTTTTAAGTGCTGCAGCTATTCGATAACTACTCTCTTTGATGGCATTATCCGGCAGGCCAACTAAATGGTAACCAATCCCTTTATCCATATTGACTTCTACAGTAATTGTTGTGGCTTCAACACCAAAAACAGCACTCCCAAAAACTTTGACTAACATATTTTACTATTTGTTTCTAAAATTATAAAAACATTTTCAATTATTATACTTATTCTTACAAAATTTGGGAATGAATTAAAATATATAGCTATCAATCTAAATAAATAGGAATACTTCATAAAAATAGGCCGCTATCTAACAATTATCTTAAGTAACAAATGTTAAAATCATAAAAAAAGACGGCTTAAACTATTCCTTTTTTTACTTTTAGAAAATAATTAGAAACTACACTATGAAAAAAATCTTACTTTTACTGCTATTCAGTATTTTATTACCAAAAGCTTATGCCCAAGAATACTTTCCAAACAATGAAAGTATCCCTAACAAAAACACCAATTTTACGGCATTTACTAATGCTAAAATTTATGTTACTCCAACACAAGTCATTGAAAAAGGAACTTTACTCATTCAAAACGGAAAAGTAATTGCCGCTGGAGCTACTGTTGTTATTCCTAAAAATTGCACAACCATAAATTTAGACGGAAAATCAATTTATCCCTCTTTTATCGATATGTACACCAGCTTTGGGATCGAAAAACCAAAAGGGATGGGAAGCAACGAAAGAAATCCTTTATACGATACCAAAAAATCTGGACACTACTGGAACGAAAACATAAAATCAGAAGTCAACGGATATGAAAGTTTTAAATACGACCAACCCAAAGCAGAAGAGTTATTGAAAGCGGGATTTGGTGTTGTAGGTACGCACGTTCAAGACGGAATTGCCAGAGGATCAGGAACATTAATTGCTTTAAATAATTTTGATAAAAGCAGCCAATTAATTACTGATCGAGTAACCAATCATTATGCTTTTACCAGAAGTGCTACCACAAATCAAGCTTATCCAAGTTCACTAATGGGAATGATGGCTCTATTACGCCAAATGTATCTTGACTTAGACTGGTACAAAAAAGGAAATGCAACAAATAAAGATATCACTTTAGAGGCTGTAGCCAACAATGAGAAATTAGTACAAATATTTGCTTCTGAAGATAAATTAAACAGTTTGAGAGCTGCCAAAATTGGAAAAGAATTTGGACTGAATTACATCTTGAAAGGCAACGGAAATGAATTTGAACGCATTGAAGAAATCAAAAAGACCAATTCAAAATTTATCATTCCAATTAACTTCCCTGAAGCGTATGATGTGTCTGACCCAAACCAAGCCAATCAGATGGAATTGAAAGATTTGCGCTTTTGGAATCAAGCACCAACTAATCTTAAAGTGTTAGCAGATAATGGCGTTGTATTTGCCCTAACCACTGACAAATTAAAAAAACTAGAAGACTTTAGAACTAACCTACTTAAAGCCATTAAATACGGATTTGACAAAACAAAAGCACTGGAAGCGTTGACAACTATTCCTGCAGCAATTTTAGGAAAAAGCAATGAAATAGGAAGTTTGAAAACGGGTAGTTTAGCTAATTTTATTATCGCATCTGGTGAGATCTTTAATGATAAAACAATACTTTACGAAAACTGGGTTCAAGGCAACAAGTTTGTGATAAACGATATTGCAATACGAGATATTCGCGGTGATTATGATTTAACCATCAACAGCGAAAAATACAAGTGGAAAATTGATGGCGAAGTTGCCGCACCAAAATCAGAAGTAACAACTACAGACAATAAAAAAATAAAATCCAAGCTTACTTTTACCAATAACTGGATTTCTACTGTAATCAAACCAATAGACTCGACTAAAACTAGTTTTACTAGACTTATAGGATACGTTGAAGAAAATCAGAATCTATCTGGAAAAGCGGTGCTTTTCAACGGAAATGAAGTGAAATGGACTGCGATAAAAACAGCACCATTTGTAAAAGTGATTGATTCCTCAAAAATTGAAAAGAATAATGCCGTTATGCCGATTACATTCCCGAATGTGGCGTATGGTAATTTAAAAAAACCAACTGCGGAAACTATTTTATTTAAAAATGCTACAGTTTGGACCAATGAGAAAGATGGTATTTTAGTAGAATCTGATGTATTGGTAAAAAATGGAAAAATAGCTGCTATTGGTAAAAATATTACTGACGGCTCTGCGATCAATGTCGATGCAAAAGGAAAGCATTTAACGAGCGGTATTATTGATGAGCATTCGCACATTGCAATTTCTAATGGAGTGAATGAAGGCGGTCACAACTCTAGCGCCGAAGTTACCATTCAAGACGTAGTTAATTCAGAAGACATAAACATCTATAGAGATTTAGCAGGTGGAGTTACTGTTTCACAATTATTACACGGTTCAGCCAACCCAATTGGGGGACGTTCCGCAATTGTAAAATGGAAATGGGGTGCACCAGCAGAGGAAATGTTGTATAAAAATCAACCTGGTTTTATCAAATTTGCTTTAGGTGAAAATGTTAAACAAGCCAACTGGGGTATCACAAATCCAACTCGTTTTCCTCAAACAAGAATGGGTGTAGAACAAGTATTCACAGACTATTTTCAGCGTGCTAAAGACTATGATATGGCGTGGAAAAACTACAATGCCAATGGTAAAAAAGGAAACTTAAAAGCACCGAGAGTTGACCTAGAACTACAAACATTAGCAGAAATTTTAAATAAAGAGCGTTTTATTTCGTGTCACTCTTATGTACAATCAGAAATTTTGATGTTGATGAATGTAGCCGAGAAATTCAATTTCAAAGTAAGCATATTTACTCACATCCTAGAAGGGTATAAAGTAGCCGATAAAATGAAAGAACATGGCGTTGGTGCTTCTACATTCTCTGATTGGTGGGCCTATAAATTTGAAGTAAATGATGCTATTCCATTTAACGGTCCTATTATGCATAATGCAGGAGTGGTTGTTGCTTACAATTCTGATGATGCAGAAATGTCAAGAAGATTGAATCAAGAAGCTGCAAAAGCAGTAAAGTATGGTAATGTTTCTGAAGAAGAAGCTTGGAAATTTGTAACACTAAATCCAGCTAAACTATTGCATATTGATGATAAAGTAGGAAGTATAAAAGTGGGTAAAGATGCCGATATGGTTTTGTGGAACGCTAATCCATTATCGATATATGCAAAAGCAGAGAAAACAATGATTGAAGGTGTTGTATATTACGATATTGAAAACGATTTGCAACATAGAGCTTCTATTGCAAAAGAACGAAATGAATTAATTGGTCAACTTTTGCAAGAAAAAAATAAAGGAATGATCACTCAAGAACCAAAAAAAGCGGAGAAAAAAGAATACCACTGTGATACAATGGAACAATAAATACGGACCATTACAGCAAATACTTTTTCGAAAAAGTTTAGGAATTCTAAATAAAAAAATAAAAATGAATAAAAAAATATACATATTGCTATTGGTATTTAGTTTATCAATAGCTACAAAAGCACAACTAACACCGGCTTTGAAACAATCAAAATCAGTTCTTATTCTTAATGCTACGGCACATTTGGGAAATGGAACAATCATTGAGAATAGTGCCATAGGATTTGTTGACGGAAAAATAAATCTTGTTGCGGATGCAAGAGTAATTCGATTAGCGAGTGGTGCTTATGACATTACCATCGAAGCGAGCGGAAAACATGTTTATCCCGGTTTTATAGCTCCCAATTCTACATTGGGTTTAGTAGAAATTGACGCCATCAAATCATCTGATGATGAAGACGAGATTGGGACAATGAATCCAAATGTACGAAGTATCATTGCCTATACAGCCGACTCGAAAGTAATTGAAACAGTAAGACCTAACGGAATTTTGATGGCTCAAATCACACCACGTGGTGGAATAATTTCGGGTTCGTCCTCAATTGTTCAGCTGGACGCATGGAACTGGAAAGATGCGACGATTAAAGAAAATGATGGAATGCACATGAACTTTCCTGCAACTTTTAGAAGAAGTGGTTCTTGGTTTGAACCTGGTAGCATTGAACCAAATAAAGACTACGCAAAACAGATTTTAGAATTATCAACATTCTTGTCTAATGCTAAAGCGTATTTAGGAGACAGCTCCAAAGAAAGAAATTTAGTTTTAGAGGCTACCAAAGGTCTATTTGATGGCAGCCAAACCTTATTTATAAATGCCAATGAAGAAAAGCAAATCATAGATGCAGTTCAATTTGCAAAAGAAAATGGCATCAAAAAAATGGTCATTGTGGGTGGATATGAAGCGTACAAAACGGCCGAATTATTGCAGAAAAATAATATTGGTGTGTTACTCAAACGGGTACATGACATGCCTGAAAACGAAGATGATGATGTTGATTTACCATTCAAATCAGCCAAATTATTAACAGATAAAGGAGTGCTAGTAGGTTTAGAAAATAGTGGAGCAATGGAACGTATGAATACTAGAAATTTACCGTTTTTAGCGGGAACCTGCGCAGCTTATGGCCTTGACAAAGAACAAGCATTACAATTAATTACCTCTAATACCGCTAAAATACTTGGAATTGATGCGCAATGTGGTACCTTAGAACAAGGTAAAGATGCGACATTGTTTATATCTGAAGGCGATGCTTTAGATATGAGAACTAATAAATTGACAAATGCTTTTATTCAGGGTAGAATGATCAGCTTAGAAACGCATCAAACCAGAATGAACGAAAAATACAAAACAAAGTACAATCAAAAATAAAACATTTTATGGGACTATTTAATGCCATCCTAGGCAATGCATCCGAAGTGAACATTGAAAATATTTCAAGAGAATTTGAACCTATTTTAATCGACGGTGAGATCATAGAGAAAGCCTATAAACTCATCCGTGACATGTTTATTTTTACTAACAAAAGACTTATTTTAGTCGAAAAACAATTGGTAGGAACCAAAGTTGATTACATGTCAATACCTTATTCCAGTATCAAAAAATTCTCTAAAGAAAGTGCCGGAATATTAGATATGGATGCTGAATTAAAAATTTGGCTCAATAACGACAATACACCAATAATAAAAACTTTTGGCAAAGGAGGAAATAACATCAATGAAGTTTATAAAATTTTGAGTCAACACCTTTTAAAGTAGATATCAAAATTCAAAGATAAAATGGCACCAATTGAAATTACTTTTCGATTGGTGCTTTTTCTTTTAAATAGGGTATAAAATAATTGTGCCCTTGATTTATCTTACATCGCTGTTCTTCAAAATACTTTTACTTATTTGAAAAAAACATTAAACTAACATTAATAAATTATAATTTTTTACTTTAAATTATTTCATACCCATAAATAAATAGGGGTCGTATTGTTTATACTGTAAAAATAAAGGTGTAAAGCATATTTTTTAAGGGGTTATTTAAGATTTTTATATTTTTATAAAAATTTAAAACTAAAAAACAATGCGAAAAATTATTTTAAGCGTGATTTTATTCACAATTTTGGTGGCCACTCTTTTTTCAAATTATTTCATAATCGACAGTCCTGCTCCAGAGGTAGCCGTAAAATTTGATACTGGCGATACGGCATGGATGATTGTTGCAACAGCACTTGTATTAATCATGACGCCTGGTCTAGGTTTTTTCTACGGTGGAATGGTAGGTAAAAAAAATGTTATTAGTACCATGTTACAAAGTTTTATGGCTATGATCATTGTTACTGTTTTATGGGTAGTAATTGCATTCGGTTTATCATTTGGACCAACAATAGGAGGAATAATTGGCAACCCATTGCCCAATTTATTTTTTCAAAACGTAGGGACAAATACCGCTTGGAGTCTCGCTCCAACTATACCGTTTATGTTATTTGCTTTGTTTCAGGCAAAATTTGCTATCATAACACCAGCCTTAATTACTGGTGCATTTGCAGAGCGAATTCGTTTCTGGGCTTACTTACTGTTTATGGTACTATTTATACTATTGGTTTATGCTCCATTAGCGCACATGACTTGGCATCCTGATGGCATTTTCTTTAAAATGGGCGTATTAGATTTTGCTGGTGGAACGGTAGTGCACATGAGCGCTGGATGGGCTGCATTGGCTGGAGCCATATTCCTGGGGAAAAGAAAAATACAAAAAGTAAATCCTGCTCGTATCACCTATGTTTTACTAGGAACTGGTTTGCTATGGTTTGGATGGTTTGGTTTTAATGCTGGATCAGCTTTAGGATCAAATGGTTTGGCGGTACAAGCATTAGGAACCACAACTGTAGCGGCTGCGGCTGCGGGAATGACGTGGGTATTTCTTGATAAAATTTTAGGACACAAACTTTCTGCAATGGGCGCGTGTATAGGAGCCGTTGTAGGATTAGTAGCCATTACACCTGGAGCAGGTTTTGTAACTATTCCTCATGCCATTTTTATTGGTATTTTTGCTAGTATTGTCAGTAATTTAGTTGTTAGTAAATTTCCAAAAGGTAAAATTGATGATGCTCTAGATGTATTTGCATGTCACGGAGTTGGAGGAATGGTTGGTATGTTACTAACTGGTGTATTTGCATCCAAATCAGTTAATTCAGTAGTTGGCGACAATCAGGGACTTATATTTGGAGACACTACTCTATTTTTAAACCAATTGACTGCCTTAGTTATAGTTTCGGTGTTTGCTTTTTCTGCTTCCTATTTCCTATTCTTTATTGTAAATAAAATAACACCACTCCGCGTTAGTGAAGAAAAGGAAGAATTAGGATTAGATATTTCTCAGCACGGCGAATTTCTATAAATTAGCTGTTCATTAAGAAAACAACTATACAATTTTGTACGTTTAAAAAAATAAACCGAACTAAACACAAAAAAGGCTACCAAATACTGGTAGCCTTTTTGATATAGTATTCAAATCTAATTTTTACTATTTCAAAATGGTAAACTCTATCTTTGAGTCACTATAAATGCGATGTGTTTGTTTTTGAAAATCTTCTGGTTTGGCATAAAAAATATTTTCTACAAACGTTTGCGGATTCAAATCTATTAGAGGAAACCAAGTACTTTGAACTTGGATCTGGATTTTATGGCCTTTTTTGAAGGTATGAAAAACATCCTGTAATTTAATATTTACTGCCGTTTTTTCATTTGCAACAAAAGGTTCCGGTTTTGAAAAGCTATTTCTAAAACGTCCTCGCATTACTTCACTGCGAACCATCATATGATAGTTACTCATCTTTAAATAAGAGGCAACTTCTTTTGTTTCCGGCTCGTCACTTGGAAAAACATCAATCACTTTCACAATCCAATCTGCGTCAGTTCCTGTAGTAGAAACTTGTAATTTAGCTAGTATTTCACCAGCTAGTGACATATCATCAGCTAATACTTCTGTCTCAAAAACAATCACATCTTGACGCTTAGCTGCAAATCGCTGATCATCAGTCATGTATTTTCTTGGGGTAAAACCTTGCAGAATATCCTCTGAGGAAGGTACTGGTTTTTTTGGATCACTAACAAATTCTTCAAAGGCAACATTTTTCGTTGCCATTTTAGACAATTTGTTTTCTTGTAAAAAGAAATCTTGTTTTACTGTATTTTGCGGTGGCCACGCATCGTATGTTTTCCATTCTTTTCTACCAGAATCAAAAACATAAGCTTCAGGTAATTTATTCTCCCCTTTTCCATTCTCCTTTAAAAAATGACGAAAGAAATTAGCTTCTATGTTTTTTTGATAAAAACCTGAAATACTATCTCCAAAATTGATATTTCCTATTACCTGTTTTGCTGAATTTCTAGCCCAATCACCATGACTCCAAGGCCCCATAACAATAGTATTATAGTTTTTACTGTTTTTTTCAATAGTACTGTAAGTATTTAATGGACCGTACAAATCTTCTGCATCAAACCAGCCTCCTACAGTCATCACTGCTGGCTTGATATTCTTTAAATGCTGTAAAATTCCACGTTTCTGCCAAAAATCATCATAACTAGAATGATCTTTCAACAGTTGCCAAAACTCATTATCCTTACCATAATATTTGTCCAAATTTGACAAAGGTCCAGCATTCAAGAAAAATTGATAATCATCTTTGGTACCAACATCTGCAAATTTAAACCAATCTTCGGTAGTTCTCTTCGTTTTTTGCGGGCCAAATAATGGTGTCACTTTCCAATAACTCAATAAATAAGCTCCATTGTGATGAAAATCATCAAAAAAGAAATCGGAAATACATGCCTGAGGCGAAACTGCTTTCAATGCAGGATGGTTACTTAATAATGAATAAGTCGCATAAAATCCCGGATATGAAATTCCCCAAGTTCCTACATTTCCATTATTGTTTGCTACATTTTTAACTAACCAATCAATCGTGTCGTAGGTATCAGAGGCTTCATCAATATCTTTCTTATTTTTTCGATTTGGCACAAAACCACGCATATTATCATACAAACCATCGCTCATATAACGACCTCTAACATCTTGATAAACTACTATATAGCCCTCTTTCATCATCGTTTCGCTTGGTGAGATACTCCTTTTGAATTGATCTGCGCCATACGGGGCACAATCATAGGGAGTCCTTTGCATTATAATAGGATACTTTTTTGAAAGATCCTTTGGAGAATAAATACAAGTAAAGAGCTCAGCTCCATCCCGCATCTTGATATGCACTTCTTTTTTAGTATAATTAGCAGCAACATAATTTGGTGCTTTGTCTTGAGCAAAAAGAATTACACTAACGAAAAGTAATGCAATACTAAATAGTTTTTTCATGATTTTTGAATTAAAAATAGTTTTTAAAGGTAAAAAATCTCAATGAATATAAGGCCTTAAACCAAATAATTTTATCTCTATCAAATCGCTGCAAATTCAAAGAGGATAAAGAAAATAGCAACACTATTTAAATCCTTCTTGAATAAAACAACCTGCCAGTATTTAAGCAGTTGCTTAAAATTCCCTCTTTACTAAAACGACTTAAAAGAGAATTGATTAAAACATAAAGCAAAAAAAAACACTAACTACTACCTTCACAGTAGTAACAATTAGTGTTTTTAGAACAATTAAATTCTTGTCATTTCTATTTTTTAAAACGATCTATGCCAGATCTCAACCAAGCTTTGTAAGCATTTATATCTGAATTGTAACTCTCTGGTTTGTCAGACAACATCATTCCGTCATTGTCTAATATAATGTAGTACGGCTGTGCATTAGCCTTAAATTTTGTAATTTGAAAATCACTCCATTTATTTCCAACACTTACAATTTCTTTACCAGTTTCTTTAGATACATATTGCTCGCTTTTTGGCAATTCTCTTTTATCATCTACATATAAAGAGATTAATACTACTTCATTTTGTAATATTTTTAAAATTGCAGGATCAGACCAAACAAAGTCTTCCATTTTTCTACAATTGACACATGCATATCCTGTAAAGTCAAGTAAAATAGGCTTTTTTACTGATTTGGCATAAGCCAATCCTTTTTCATAATCTTCAAAAGCGATCAAATCATGTGGACCTAAATGCGCTCCTTCGGGCAAAATTTGGGCAGATGCGTTCGAACCGCCTTTAGAATTCCCAACTCCGTACGGACTTTCGCTGTAAGTCATAGGGGGCGGAAAACCAGAAATTATTTTTAATGGTGCTCCCCAAATTCCGGGAATCAAATAAACAGTAAAAGCTAAAACTACCAATCCTAAGTATAATCGTCCTACAGAAATATGATTCATAGGACTATCATGCGGTAATGTAATTTTTCCGAATAGATAAAAGGCTAATGTTCCAAAAATGGCAATCCAAATCACAAGGAACACTTCTCTCTCAAGAAAATGCAATTGCAATACCAAATCTGCATTCGACAAAAATTTAAATGCCAAAGCCAATTCTAAAAATCCTAAAACTACTTTGACAGTATTCAACCAACCACCTGATTTTGGCAATGAATTCAACCAACCAGGAAACATGGCAAACAACATAAATGGTAAGGCTAAAGCCAATGAAAATCCGAACATTCCTATAATTGGTGCTATTCCGCCTTTAGATGCCGCTTCGACTAAAAGAGTTCCTACGATTGGTCCCGTACAAGAAAAAGATACAATCGCTAATGCCAACGCCATGAATAAAATGCCTATTATTCCGCCTCTATCCGCTTGACTGTCTACTTTGTTAGCCCAAGAATTAGGCAACATAATTTCGAAAGCACCCAGAAATGATGAGGCAAATACAACAAGCAGTATAAAGAATATGATGTTGAACCACACATTTGTAGAGAGTGCATTTAAGGCATCGGCACCAAAAATCCAAGTCACTAAAAATCCCAACACCACATAAATAAAAATAATTGCAATGCCATAAATAATAGCATTTCGAATTCCTTTGGCTTTAGTTTTGCTTTGTTTTGTAAAAAAACTCACTGTCATAGGAATCATTGGGAACACACAAGGGGTTAGCAATGCTGCAAATCCTGATAAAAAAGCTATGAAGAAAATGGACCACAATCCTCTTTTCGCAGCCGGTTTTGGGTCTATAGTTGAAACTCTCTCGGACTTAGTCTCTTGTTTTTCATCAACAGCACTATTAGAAATTACTGGAGCAACTTTTGTGGAGTCTACAGGTACTAAATCAGTTGTGCTAGCAGTTGCAACTAATTTAACAACAGGAACTTTAATTGTAAAGTTTTTTTCTACATTGATACAAACGTCTTTACAAACCTGAAAGTTAAAATCAACTTTTATTTCCGTAAGCTTTGGATTTGTAATGCTAATTTCTTGTTGGATTTGAGCTTTTTTCTCAAAAAATGTTTCATTTACTTCAAAAATATCATTGTAAGCTGTTCTTGTTTTGCTTTCTTTAGCTTTTCCTACTAAGTTGAAATTCCCTTTTTGATTTTTAAAGATAATTTCTAATGGTAATGGTCCTCCATCTGGGGTAAACTGGGAGTATAAATGCCAATCATTTTCGATTACAGCATTAAATGTTAAGACGTAGTTTGTGTCTGATTTTTTCTCTATTTTGGTAGTCCATTTTGCTGGATCTAGAATTTGCGCATTACCATTGGAATAAGCCAAAAAAGCAATGAATAAAAATAATAGTTTCTTCATTAGTCTAATTGTATTTTGAGTATGTTATTTGTTGTTGTATTAATTTTAAAGCGTTCATCCTGACGAATCCCAATAACCCAAACTATTGCATTATCAGAACATAGAATCCAGACGTTTTCCTTTTTTAGTAAAGACAATTTTTCATCTTTAAAAAGCTTACTTACTTTTTTAGATTTTCCATTCATCCCAAAAGGTTGAAAAACATCTCCCTCATTCCATCTTCGTAAAACTAGTGGATAACAGATTTTATCTGCGTCAACAAATATAGTTTTATTTGAAACGATACTAATGTCAGCTACTTTACAAAGTGTAAGTTTTAAGGGAATATTAACTTCCGAATGATCTTTTTGAATATAGTATTTATCATTTGAACCTGTAAAATCTATCGGGCTTAAAATTAAGAATTCTCTATCTTTCAATAAACGATATTCTGGAGCAAAAATAGATTTTCCAGGTTGGCTTTCGACCAAATCATATATATCCTCCCACGCGGTAAACTCAAATTCTTTTAGCCATTGGTACAAATAGGATTTGAAATTGGGTAATTGTTGCAATTTCTTTAAATCAAAATAAATTGTGTCTTCCTCTTGTTTAGCTATTTGCTGGTAAATCATAATCGAAGCATCTTCGACCATCACTTGTGCTTCTTGCAAATACGTTTGCGTTTTATGAAATGACGAAAGAAAATTTGAATTCAATTCCCTTAACATCGGAACCAAATGATGGCGAATTTTATTCCGAAGGTATTTGTCAGACGCATTGCTGCTATCTTCTCGCCATTGAATAGTATTAAATTTGGCATATTCTTCGATTTCTTCTTGGCTAAATGCCAAAAGCGGACGCACTACTTTTTCGTTCTGTTCCGGAATCCCTGTCAAACCCTCTAATCCAGTTCCACGACTCAAATTAATTAAAAAAGTTTCCAAATTATCATCGGCATGATGTGCCGTAAGAATATAATCAAATTTTTCAGTCTCTAATAATTCATAAAACCAGTTATAGCGCAACTCACGGGCGGCAACTTGAGTAGAGACTTTAAAATCTTCTGCAAAAGCTTTGGTATCAAATTGTGTAATAAATACCGGAATATCATTTGCGGAAGCATATTCCTGGACAAAATTTTGGTCTTCAAAACTCTCCATTCCACGCAACTGAAAATTACAATGTGCAATCCCTATTCTATAATCCAATTGCTGAAACAAATGCAAGAGAACCATACTGTCTTTCCCGCCACTTGTAGCAAGAAGAATTTTTTTTCCGTTCAAGAACTGAAAGTTTTGACGAAGATGATCTTGGAATTTCTGTAGCATATTCAAATTTAATAAATTCATTTTGTTTTAGGTTAAAACTTCTCGCATCGCTTTTGCTTTAAGCAAACATTCCTCATACTCCTTTTCGGGAATAGATTGAGATGTAATAGCACTTCCTACAGAGAATGAAACATATTTTTTTTCTTTATTGTACAAAATGCTTCGGATTACTACATTGAAATCGAAATCACCATTTGGCGAAAAATACCCCACGGCACCACTATATAAACCCCGTTTTGTCTCTTCCAGCTGTTCAATGATTTTCATCACTGAAATTTTGGGTGCACCAGTCATACTTCCCATCGGAAAAGTGGTTTTTAATGCATCTACTGCTGAATATTGCGTGTCTAATTTTGATGTTACCGTCGAAATCATTTGGTGTACTTGCAAAAAAGAGTAAATTTTGCATAACTCTTGTACTTCTACAGATCCTTTTTGTGCCGTTCTAGACAGATCATTACGAACTAAATCCACAATCATTATGTTTTCTGATCGTTCTTTTGGGTCTAAAGCCAATTGTTTTATTGAATTTTCGTCTTCAATTGGGTCTGAAAATCGTTTGGCAGTTCCTTTTATCGGTTGTGAAATAAGCAAATCACCCTCTTTTCTTAGATATCGTTCTGGTGTAGCCGAAAGTAAAAAGTGATTGTTATTTTTAAAAAAAACAGCAAAAGGTGGTTTGGAGATTTCATTGAGTTTTAAAAACTTTTGGATTGGATCAATCGTTGCTTTTTCAGCAAAAAACTCCATACAAAAATTAGCTTCGTAAACATCTCCTTGATGAATGTGTTCTATTATTTTTGAAACTTTTTGAAGATAATTCTCCATCGGAATTCGTTGTTGGATCGTTACTAGTGCTTCAATTTCGACTTTTGACTTTTGACTTTTAACTATATTTTCAAAATCTTCCTCTACTTCATCATCACACAAATTAAGGTATTGAATTTCGAGTTGATTCCCTTTCAATAAAAATAACTTTTTAGGCTGAAAGAAATACAAATCTGGAAATCCTATTCCGTCAAAATTAGTTGATTGCAACTGCTCTATATCATTTTTTAAATCATAGGATAAATAGCCAAAAAGCCAATCTTTAGTACTTTGTTGGTATTGTTTTAAATCCTCAAAAGCATTGTGATAATCAGTTTTTATTGAAGTAAATGCGTCAACAGCGAGAACACAATCATAACTCGAATAATTCTGCGGATAGTCATTACTGTCTAAATATATGATTTCGCGAAATTGTTGTGACCAAAATAAAAGCTGTTCTTTTAACAGTTTTGGATCAGAAATATACTTGTAAATAGAAGTTCTCAAAAAGTATTGGTATTTAAAATTCAAAATTACAACAAAAAATAAACCTTCAATAAACGATTTTACTAAAATTAGCTTATTTTTTTGTAAATTTGATAGTGAGTGTTCAATTTTAGATTTTTTAAATCATTAAATCATTCCGATTATGGCTTCAAAAATTTTCATTAATCTAGCTGTTAAAGACCTTAAAAAATCTGTTGATTTTTTTACTAAACTTGGATTTTCTTTCAACCCACAATTTACTGATGAACACGCCACATGCATGATTATTGGAGACACTATTTTTGCGATGCTTCTTACTGAGCAACGATTTAAAGACTTTACCAAAAAAGAAATTTGCAATGCCCATAAAAATACAGAAGTATTAATTGCAATAGATGCTGATAGTAGAGAAAAAGTAGATGAAATGGTAAAAACTGCAGTAGATGCCGGTGGCTCAATATATACGGAACCACAAGATCATGGATGGATGTATGGACATAGTTTTGCTGATTTAGACGGGCATCAGTGGGAAATTATGTATATGGATGAAAATGCAATTCCACTATAATAATTTTCAATATGTAACCACTTAAATAATATACTATGAAAATCGCAATTATTATTATTCGAAGCCTAATTGGACTTTTATTATTATTTGCATCGGTTAGTTTCTTTTTAAAACTAGCGCCAGAACCAGAAGCTACTGGAAATTTCAAAGCTTTTAATGTAGGTTTAGTTGCCTCAACGTACTTAATTCCTTTAGCTAAATCAATAGAACTCCTCTGCGGATTGTCTTTTCTTACAGGTAGATACGTGACATTGGCCAATATCTTGATCCTTCCCATAACTTTAAATATTTTATTTATTAACTTTTTCTTGTCACCGGAAGGAATACCTATTGCGATGTTCTTATTTTTAGGAAATCTGTTTTTAATTTACAGCCATTGGGAAAATTACAAAGGTCTGTTTGTAGCAAAAGGCTAAAACAGATTCCTATAAATAAAGAAACCCGTTCAATTGAACGGGTTTCTTTATTTTAAAACAAAATTAATTATCCAATTTAGATTTTTAATTACACATGCAAAGCTCTATTATCAGTTGCTGCTAAAGCTGCTTCTTTTATTGCTTCCGCAAAAGTTGGATGCGCATGAGACATTCTTGAAATATCTTCAGCAGATGCTTTAAATTCCATTGCAGTTACTGCTTCAGCGATTAAATCCGCACAACGAGCACCAATCATATGAACGCCTAAAACTTCATCTGTTTTTGCATCTGCAAGAATTTTTACAAATCCGTCTAAATCCCCACCTGCACGAGCACGACCTAAAGCTTTGAAAGGAAAACTTCCCGCTTTATACTCTACTCCAGCAGCTTTCAATTGCTCTTCCGTTTGGCCAACAGCAGCTACTTCTGGCCAAGTATAAACAACTCCAGGAATCAAGTTATAATCAATATGTGGTTTCTGACCCGCTAAAATTTCAGCAACCATAGTTCCTTCCTCTTCTGCTTTATGCGCTAACATTGCTCCACGAACAACATCGCCAATTGCATAGATATTTGGAACTGAAGTTTGTAAATGATCGTTTACTTCAACCATTCCTCTATCTGAGATTTTTACTCCTGCTTTATCAGCATTCAAACCATCTGTATACGGGCGGCGACCAACAGAAACTAATGAATAATCTCCTTCCAGCGTAATAGTTTCTCCTTTTGCATTTTCAGCTTGAACTACAACACCTTCGCCATTTCTTTCAACTGATTTCACTTTGTGTGAAACGTAGAATTTCATCCCTTGTTTCTTTAATACTTTAGTCAATTCTTTAGACAACGAAGCGTCCATTCCTGGAATGATTCGGTCTAAATATTCTACAACAGAAACTTGCGCTCCCAATCGTAAATATACTTGACCTAATTCGATTCCGATAACTCCACCACCAATAATCACCAAATGTTTTGGTACCTCTTTAAGTTTCAAAGCTTCGGTAGAAGTGATGATTCTCCCTTTATCGATTTTGATAAAAGGTAAAGAAGATGGTTTTGAACCTGTAGCAATAATGATGTTTTTCGCTTCGATAGTTTCAGTAGTTCCATCTGCTTTTGCAACAGCAACATGTGTAGCATCAACAAATGAACCCAATCCTTCGAGAACTGTTATTTTATTTTTGTCCATTAAAAATTTTACTCCACCTGAAGTTTGATCAACAACCGCTTGTTTGCGCGCAATCATTTTCTCTAGGTTTACTTTTACTTCTCCTGAAAATTCGATTCCGTGGTCTGCAAAATGTGCAATTTCACTAAAATGGTGAGATGACGCAAGCAATGCTTTTGAAGGAATACAACCAACATTTAAGCAAGTTCCACCAAGAGTTGAATATTTTTCGATAATTGCTGTTTTGAAACCCAATTGTGCACAACGAATTGCTGCTACATATCCGCCTGGACCAGAACCTATAATGACTACGTCAAATGAACTCATAGTATATTTTTTTATTGTGTTTTTATAAAATGTTGCACAAAATTAAGGAATTAAGTTTTGTTTAAAGTTTAATTCAGAAGGTTTTTTGTTACGAATTTTTAGTAGTTAACATTTACTAATTATTGAATACCGCTATAAATTCACGTTTATTCTAAATATCAACAATTGTAGTGTTTTTAACTTCGCTAATCATAAATGTGCTATGCGTACTTCCTATATGCTGTAATGTGGTGAGTTTTGTAACCAAAAATTCCCGGTAGGCCTCCATATCTTTAACCACAATTTTTAATATGTAATCATAATCACCACTCACATGATGGCATTCAATCACTTCCTTAAGCTGTATTACTTCACTTTCGAACTTAGCGATAAACTCCCTGGTATGTTGTATTAATTTAAGATGACAAAAAACAACAAATCCTTTTTCAACTTTAGAACGGTTGACTAAAACAACATATTTCTCAATAATCCTTTCTCGCTCCAATTTTTTAATACGTTCATAAACTGCCGTGACAGATAGATTCAGTTTTAAGGAAAGTTCTTTGGTTGTTTTCTTACTGTCTGTTTGTAGTAAAAAAAGTAGTTTTTTATCTATTGAATCTAATGTCATTTTAATAAAATTTAGAATGGATAAATAATCTATAAAGTTCTTATTTACAAAGCTAATTTAGAAAATTAAATTATACTATTTACATTTAATAGTTTTAAAATCTAATATCAAACAATATGATTGATTATTAATCTAAATCACTGTTATTTTGAAAAGGTTTTATTCAAACCGAAATCTCCTAGCCCTGATAGAAGCGACATCCTTTTATTCGCCGCGGCGAATAAAAGATAAAGCGAATAGCAGGAATGGCTTCAAATAACAAAAAAACTATGAAAAATTTCAATCCCGCAGACAACATTCAGGATTTACAGTATTTTGGTGAATTTGGTGGTGTAAATCCATCGATTTCAGACTCGTCAACCTACACTTTTTTATCGGCAAAAACGATGTTCGATACTTTTGAAGGTAATATGGAAGGATGCTACTTGTATTCCCGACATTCCTCGCCGAGTAATTTATACTTAGACAAAGCCTTGGCAGCAATGGAAGGCACCGAAACAGCTAATGTATCTGCTTCTGGGATGGGTGCAATTACGCCTACACTATTGCAACTGTGCAGCTCAGGCGATCACATTGTTTCAAGTAGAACCATTTACGGAGGAACATATGCATTTCTTAAGAATTTCACGCCACGATTAGGTATCAAAACCACTTTTGTTGACATCACGAAACTTGCTGTTGTGGAAGCAGCTATTACTACCGAAACTAAAGTTTTATATTGCGAAACGGTAAGTAATCCTTTATTGGAAGTTGCAGATATTGAAGGCTTATCAAAAATTGCAAAAAAACACAATTTGAAATTGGTTGTCGATAATACTTTTTCACCATTGTCCGTTTCTCCTGCAAAATTAGGTGCTGATATAGTGATTCACAGTTTAACAAAATACATCAACGGAAGCAGTGATACTGTGGGTGGTGTAACATGTGCTTCTCAGGAATTTATCGACAGTTTGAAAAATGTAAATAGCGGTGCCAGCATGTTATTGGGCCCAACAATGGATAGTTTGCGTTCGGCTAGTGTAATGAAAAATTTACGTACACTACATATTAGAATTAAACAACACAGCCATAATGCGAAGTATTTGGCAGAACGCTTTGAAAAAGATGGATTAAAAACAGTTTATCCTGGATTAAAAAGTCACCCGAGTCATGAATTGTATTCGTCCATGATTAACCATGAGTATGGTTTTGGGGGAATGATGACGCTTGATGTCGGCACATTAGAAATGGCAAATGCCTTAATGGAATTGATGCAAGAAAAAAACTTGGGATACCTTGCTGTGAGCTTAGGCTTTTACAAAACTCTATTTAGTGCTCCAGGAACCTCTACATCCAGTGAAATTCCTATGGAGGAACAAATAGAAATGGGATTGACTGATGGTTTGATTCGATTCTCCATTGGTTTAGATAATGATATTGAAAGAACGTATCAAATGATGAAGCAATGCATGATAGAATTGAATGTGCTAGCATCAGAATCCGTTTTGGCGGAATAGTAGATACAATTTAAATTACAAAAAGCAGCAAAGTATTTTGCTGCTTTTTTTATTACCTATTTCTAATAATAAAATTCATTTAGACTTATAATATTAAAACCAATATTAACCTTAAAATCTAGAATATCTCTGTTCGATTTAAAGTGGTTCTAAAATTGATTTTCTCATCTCAAAATATCAAATGTTTATCTTGAAT